>NZ_JBHWJT010000020.1:0-201676 GCF_042731325.1 Streptomyces sp. NPDC059866
GGACCGTCTTCCCCGATGTGGACGGCCGGCCCCACCAGGACATCCGTCCGGCCGGCCAGGCGCGGCCGGTGATGGAGGCCGAGACGGTCGCCGAGGCGGAGCTGGCCGGGGCGGTGGACCGGGCGGTGCGGTACGCGTTCGACCTGGCGACCGAACTGCCCGTCCGCGCAGCCCTGTTCACCATCGATGATGCCGTGGACGAGCATGTCCTGGTCCTGGTCATCCACCACATCGCCGGGGACGGCTGGTCGATGGGCCCGCTGGCCCGCGACCTGAGCACCGCCTACACCGCACGGCGCACGGGCCGGGCCCCGGTGTGGGAGCCGTTGCCGGTCCAGTACGCCGACTACACCCTGTGGCAGCGCCAGCTCCTCGGCGACGACAACGACCCCGACAGCCTCCTCGCCACCCAGCTCGGCTACTGGCGAAAGGCCCTGGCCGGGCTGCCGGAGCGCCTTGAGCTGCCCACCGACCGCCCCTACCCGGAGCAGGCCGGATACGACGGCGCATCCCTACCGGTGCAGGTGGACGCCGAGCTGCACCGGGCCCTGACTTCCCTGGCCCGCTCCAGCCAGACCACGGTGTTCATGGTGCTGCAGGCCGCTCTGGGTGTGCTGCTGCACCGTCTCGGCGCGGGGACGGACATCCCCATCGGCACGCCGGTCGCCGGCCGCGGTGAGGAGGAACTCGACGACCTGGTCGGCTTCTTCGTCAACACCCTCGTGCTGCGCACCGACCTGTCCGGCGACCCCACCTTCACCGAACTCCTCGACCGCGTCCGCGAGACGAACCTGAGCGCCTACGCCCACCAGGACATCCCCTTCGAGAGCCTGGTCGAAGCGGTCAACCCGACCCGGTCCCTGGCCCACCACCCCCTCTTCCAGGTCACCCTGGCCTTCAACAACACGCCGCGTGCGGCACTGGAGTTCGCGGGAGCCCAGGCCTCGGTGCAACCCGCAGCCGTGAGCGCGGCGCGTACGGACCTGGCACTGAGCCTGGCCGAGCGGCAGGACGAAGACGGTTCCCCCGACGGGATCGTCGGCTCCCTCACCTACCGCACCGACCTGTTCGAGCAGGACACGGTGACCGCCCTGGTGGAGCGGCTGCTTCAGGTGCTGCGCGCCGTCACGGACGCCCCCGGCCGGCGCGTCGGTTCGGTCGACATCCTGTCCGAGAGCGAGCGGCACCGGGTGCTGGACGAGTGGAACGACACCGCCACGCCCGTTCCCTGCGCCACGGTGCCCGAGCTGTTCCAGGCCCAGGCCCACGCCACCCCGGACGCCACCGCCCTGATCACCGACGGCACCCACACCACCTACGACGACCTCAACACCCGCGCCAACCGACTGGCCCGGCTGCTGACCGAGCACGGCGTGGGCCCCGAGCACATCGTCGCCCTCGCCCTGCCCCGCTCACCGGAACTGGTGATCGCACTCCTCGCAGTACTCAAAACAGGCGCCGCCTATCTGCCCATCGACACGGCCTACCCCGTCGACCGCATCCGCTTCATGATCCAGGACGCCCACCCCACCCTCGTCCTGACCCACACCACCACCTCCACCCCCTGGCCCGAGGACACCCCCACCCTCTGCCTCGACGACCCCACCCTCCAGGCCCGGTTGGCCGGGCTCGACGCGACCGACCCCGCCACCGCACCCGACCCCGCCCACCCGGCGTACGTCATCTACACCTCGGGCTCCACCGGCACCCCCAAGGGCGTCACCGTCCCGCACCGAGCGCTGGCCAACTTCATGGAGGACATGAAGAGCCGGGTCGGTGTCCGGGAGGGTGACCGGTTCCTGTCCGTGACGACGATCGCGTTCGACATCGCCGGGCTCGAGATCTACCTGCCGCTCCTGTGCGGCGCGGTGGTCGTCCTGCCCGGAGCCACGGTGGCGAACGATCCGCTCGCCATGGTCGAGCTGATCGCCGACGCCTCGGTCACCGTCGTCCAGGCGACGCCTTCGCTGTGGCGGGAGCTGGCGGCGGCATCCGGCGCGACGGGACTGGGGCTGCGTCGTGTGCTGGTGGGCGGTGAGGCGGTCTCCGCGCCCCTGGCGGAGACCCTCCGCGGGCTCGGCCGGTCGGTGACCAATGTGTACGGCCCCACCGAGACGACCATCTGGTCGACGGCTGTCGACCTGGACCGGCCCGGTGATGGAGCTGCTCCGTCGATCGGTCGACCGATCGCGAACACGCGGGTGTACGTGCTGGACGAGGGGCTGCGGCCGGTGGCGCCGGGAGTGCCCGGTGAGCTGTACATCGCGGGGGCGGGACTGGCCCGGGGTTATCTGAACCGGCCGGGGCTGACCGCGGAGCGGTTCACCGCCGATCCGTACGGCCCAGCTGGTGCGCGCATGTATCGGACCGGTGACCGGGCGTGCTGGAACGGCGATGGCACCCTGCGCTTCCTGGGCCGCGCCGACGATCAGGTGAAGTTGCGGGGCTTCCGTATCGAACTGGGGGAAGTCGAGGCCGCGTTGATGGCGTGTCCGGGTGTCGTGAACGCCGCCGTCGTGATCCGTGAGGACCGGCCCGGGGACCACCGCCTGGTGGGGTACACGGTGGTCGAGGAGGGAGCGGTCCTCGACCAGCAGGAAGTACGGGACCGGTTGGGCCGGCGTCTGCCCGAGTACATGGTGCCCACGGCCGTTGTCGGGCTCATCGAGCTGCCGTTGACGCCCAACGGGAAGCTGGACCGCAAGGCGCTGCCCGCGCCCGACCACGCCGGCGCCACCCCCACCCGGGCCCCCAGCACCCCGCACGAGCGGATCATCGCCGGCCTCTTCGCCGAAGTCCTCGGCCTGGACGTCGCCCGGGTCGGCAGCGACGACAGCTTCTTCGCCCTCGGCGGGCACTCGCTGCTGGCCATGCGCCTGATCGGGCGGATCCGTGCCGCGCTGGGTGCGCAGTTGCGGCCCAGGGACTTCTTCGAGGCGCCCACCGTGGCCGGGCTTGCCGAGCGGCTGCGCGGGGCGGCGAAGACGCAGGGCGACGTCCTGCTGCCGCTGCACCTGGAAGGGGAACGGGCACCGATCTTCTGTGTCCATCCGGCGGGTGGACACAGCTGGGGCTACTACCACCTCAAGGACCATCTGCCGCCGGGCCACCCGCTCTACGGCCTCCAGGCCCGCACCCTGCTGCAGGGCGCGGAACCCCCGGCCACGCTCGCGGCGATGGCGGCGGACTACGTCGAACAGCTGCGCTCCGTGCAGCCCAGCGGGCCGTACCACATCGTGGGGTGGTCGTTCGGCGGCCTGGTCGCCTTCGAGATGGCCACTCAACTCCAGGAGCAGGGCGAGGAGATCGCGCTCCTGGCGCTCCTTGACGCCTTCCCGGCCGTGGCGGAGGAGGGCGACGAGGTCGTACCCCCGGACGAGGACAGCATGCTCAGGATGATCGCAGCGAATGCCGGATACGACCCGAACACCATCAGCATCGTCGGTGCCGACGAGCAGCTGACCCCGACGGCCCTGAGCGAGTTCTTCCAGCAAGTCGGCGCGGTGATGGCGAACCTGACGGCGGACGACCTTCGCACCTTTGCGCACACGCTGCGGCACAACGCCGGCATCGGCGCCGCGTTCACACCCGGTGTGTTCCGCGGCGACCTGCTCCTGCTGACCGCGGCACTGGGCCGGGACGGGGCGCAGACCGTCCCCGACAAGGGACGTCAGGCCTGGATGGCACATGTCACCGGCCGGATCGACGAGCACCGCGTCCCGTGCCGCCACGACGACATGTTGATGCCTCACATCCTGGAAGTGGTGGGGGAGGCCGTCTCCCACGCCCTGGAGCAGGGGTCGGCGAACGTGCACGAGGCCCGGCTCCGGAGCCAGAACCAGAACCCATGAACAAGCACCCATGAACAAGCACCCATGAACAAGCACCCATGAACAAGCACCCATAAGCAAGCCCCCATCCACCAAGGAGCCAGGACATGACGAACCCCTTCGAGAACCCGGACGCCGCGTACATGGTTCTCGTCAACGACGAGAACCAGCACTCGCTCTGGCCGGTCGCCGTGGACGTGCCCGCGGGCTGGACCGTCGCGCACCCCAGCGACACGCGCGAGGCATGCCTGCGCTTCATCGAGGAGAACTGGACCGACATGCGTCCGCGCAGCCTTGCGCAGCGCATGGCGAGCAACTGACCACCGGGGGAAGGCAGGCATGTCCGTGTGAACCGGCCTTCCCTCGAGGAAGGGCAGATGATGACACCCAAGGACAAGGAGATGGAAAGAGCGTGGGGTCCTTGACCGCCCGTGCCGCTGCCGGCTACGACCGTGCGCGGCACGGCATCCACAATCTGCGCCGCGCCGAGGTCATAGCCGACCCCCGGAACTACTGGGAGGCGATTTCGGAGCTTCCGCCCGTCTTCTACGACGAGGTCGGAGGGGTCTGGGTCTGCTCCGGGTATGCCGAGTCGGTCGAGATCCTCGCCAACCACCGAGCGTTCTCGTCCGCCCGCCACCACGCCCCGGCCGACCTGGCGGCGCGCGGCATGAGCAGCATCGCGCCGATCGCCGAGATGCTGTCCGCCCAGTTCCTCTTCAACGATCCGCCCGAGCACACCCGGATCAGGAACGCCCTGCGCGGCGAGTTCTCACCGGCCAGCCTGCGCCGGCACGACCCGGCCCTGCGGAAGATCGCCGACGAGGTCCTGGACACGCTGCCCGAGGCCGGCACCATCGATCTGGTACGGGACTTCGCGGAGCGGCTGCCCGAGCACCTGATGACGTATCTGCTCGGTATGACGGGCCGCGGCGCCGAACTCACCGAGTGGGCCGACTCCTACGAGCGGCTGCTCAGCAGCGTCTCCACTTTTCCCAGCCGGGCCGACCTGGAGACGATCCCGCTCCTCGACAAGGCGCTCGACGGCCTGCGCCGACTGGCCGCCGAACGCCTCGCCGCGCCGGGCGACGACCTCGTCACCACACTGGCCACGGCCCTGCGGGACGACTTCGACGCCGGACCCTCGGGCGAACCGCCCGCCGAGCTCCTCCAGCTCGTCGCCGCCAACGCGATGGTGTTGGTCGCCGGCGGCTACCAGACGCTGACGCACCTCGTCTCCACCGGGCTGCTGCTGCTCGCCGAGCACCCGGAGCAGTTGCGGCGGCTGCGGCAGGACCCCTCGCTGGTCGACTCCGCCGTGGCCGAGGTGATGCGCATCGACGGGTCGAGCCAGTACGTGGGGCGGCACGCCGTCGGCGACATCGAGATCGGCGGGGTGCAGCTGACGGCCGGGGACGGAGTCCTCATCCTGCTCGCCGCGGCGAACCTCGACCCCCGCAAGTTCACCGACCCCACCGCCTTCGACATCGCGCGCAGCGAGGGCCGCCACCTCGGGTTCGGCTCCGGCGCGCACTACTGCCTGGGCGCGCCGTTCGCCGAACGCCTGGCGCGCTGGGCGATCCTCGGCTTCATCGACCGCTACCAGGAGTTCGGGCTCTCCCCGGTGGAGTCGGACCCGGTGGAGTGGGGGCCGCACTGCAACACCCGCTCCCGGCGCCGCGCCCTGGTGCTCGTCGGCTGCACGCCCGACTCCGTGATGCAGGACGGCCCGTCGGCCGGTCTTCCGCCCGCAGCCGAAGCGGCCGAAGCGGTGCCGGTGGCGAAGACGGTCAGCGATCTCGAACGGCACCAGATCGTCGCCGAGTGGAACGAAACCGGCGCCGACGACGGTGCTGCCCGGATCTGCTGGCAGCTGCTCTTCGAAGAGCGGGCCCGACTGGCGCCGGACAGCACGGCGGTCGAGGATGAGGGCGTCGCCTACTCGTACGCGGAGATCGACGCGCTGGCCAACGGGGCCGCGCACCGGCTGCGTGACCTCGGCGTGGAGCCCGAGACGGTCGTCGCGATCAGCATGGAACGCTCCGTGCAGCTCGTCGTCGCCATCCTCGCCGTGGCCAAGGCCGGCGGCGCCTTCCTGCTTGCCGCCGCCGACTGCCCCGGCGAGCGACTGAGGACCATGCTGGAGCAGACGTCGGCGCGGCTCGTCATCGCCGACGACGCCACCGCCGCCCGGATCGCGCCCCTGGACGTCCCGGCCGACGTCGTCCTTCTGGACCCGGCAGTGCGTGCCCCGGCCCCGCCGATCACCGGCGTCGTGCCGGGCAACACCGCCTATGTCGTGTTCACCAGCGGCACCACCGGGCGGCCGAAGGCCATCGCCAACAGCCACGAGGCGCTGACGAACCTGCACATCGCCCAGCGCAAGGTGTTCCGGATCCGGCCGCAGGACCGGGTGCTGCAGTTCCTGTCGCTGAACTTCGACGGCTGCATCTCCGAGGTCGTGCTCGCCCTGCTGTGCGGGGCGACCCTCGTCGTCGCACGGTCCGCACATCTGACGCCCGGACCGCCGCTGCTGCGGCTGCTGCGCGAGAGACGGGTGAGCGCCGCCATCATGACGCCGTCGGTGTGGTCGGTGCTTCCCCACGATCCGCTGCCCGACCTGCGCATCGCGGCCTTCGCGGGCGAGCGGCTGCCCGGTGACCTGGTCGGCCGCTGGACGGCGCCGGGCCGCAGGCTGCTCAACCTCTACGGGCCCGCCGAGGCGGCGATCTGGTCCACCTGGCACGAGTGCGCGGGTGAGGACGATCCGCCGATCGGGCGTCCGGTGGCGGGCAAGCGGGTCTACGTCCTGGACGACGAACAGCGGTTGCTGCCCGTCGGCAGCCCGGGCGAGCTGTACATCGCCGGTATCGGTGTCGGCCGTTATCTCGGCCGCCCCGACCTCATGGCCGACTCGTTCGTGCCCGACCCGTTCGCGGGGCGGCCGGGACGGCTGATGTACCGGACCGGTGACCTGGGCGTCTGGCGGGAGGACGGCTCCCTGGAGTACGTGGGCCGCCGCGACCGGCAGGTAAAGATCCGGGGGCAGCGGGTCGAGCTCGACGAGGTGGAGCGCGTGTTGGAGAAAGCGCCCGGGGTCGCAGCCTGTCACGCCGTCGAGCGCGACAACAGGCTGCACGCCCTTGTCGTGCCCAGGCAGCCGGGCTCCTGGGACGAGTCGGCGGTACGCCGCTATCTCGCCGAGCGTCTGCACGGCGGCATGATCCCGGCGACGTTCACCGTCATGGACCAGCTGCCGCTCACCACGAACGGCAAGGTGGGACAGCAGCAGGAAACAGCGACACCGGGGAACGGCGCTGTCCGGGCCGTGGGCTCGGCCGGGGCCGTCGCTCCCGCACCGGTGCCCGCGGCGCGTCCCGCTCCGGTGCTCGCGGTGCCTGCCGCACCCGTACGGGGCACCGGCGGGGGGCCCACCCGCGTCACATGGGAGCTGGCCCAGCTGTTCTCGTCGTGTCTGCGCGTGCCGCAGGCCCAGGTGAAGCTGGACACCGACTTCTTCTCGGCCGGGGGCGACTCACTGGCCATGGCCGAGTTCATGGCGGCCGCAGAGGACCGCTTCGGTGTGGTGATCGACGTACAGCGACTGCTCGACGAGCCGACCCTGGCCGGACTGGTGCAGCTCGTGAGCGAGGGGCGAGAGGCACAGTGAACGACACAGCGATACAGGCCGGGCCGGAACGGGCGCGGCCGACCGTCAACACCGTGGGAGGCGGAGCGGACACTGCTGCCCGGCCCGTGGTGATCGTGCACGGCTCCATGGACCGCAGCGCCGCCTTCCGCCGGGTGACCGACCACCTTCAAGACCGTACGGTGCTCGGCTACGACCGGCGCGGCTGGGGCCAGTCCCGCTCGCTCGGCGGTGCGGACGTCGACCACCAGGTGCACGTGGACGACCTGCACGCGGTCCTGGCGGAGCTGGATACGCCGGTCGTGCTCGGCCACAGCTACGGCGCTCTGGTGGCGATGGCCGCCGCGGCCGCCGCCCCCTCGCTCGTCGCCGGGATCGTCGCCGTCGAACCCCCGGTGCGCTGGCTGCCCTGGTGGCCCGCCGACGACCCCTGGGAGCAGACCGTGCGCAGGGCCGCCGCCGAGGGCGGCCCCGAACAGGCGACCCGGGCCCTGCTCACCGAACTCCTCGGCCCGGCAAGCCGGTTGCACCTGGCGCGCGCACAGCCGTCCGACCTCGCCGCGGACGGGGTGACCCTCATCTCCGAGATGACGGACCCCACCGTCGACCTGCCGCGCTTCGACCCGCTGACGTTCCCCACCCCCACCGTGGTGGTCGCCGGATCGCGGTCGGCCCCGCACCACCGGGACGTGGCGCGCCGGCTCGCCGAGCTGCTGCCGCACGGCCGGTTCGCCGAGATCCCCGGCGCGGGCCACGCATCGCACGTCAGCCACCCGCAGGAACTGGCCCGACTTGTACAAGAGATCGACCTGATCGAGGAGCAACGCCGATGATGCCCCCAGCGCTCGAGAACACCGTCTACGGACTCATCTCCACCCCGGTACTCCACATGGCCGTCAAGCGCGGAGTGTTCGCGTGCCTCATCGAGAACGGTCCGGACACCGCGGCGGGCCTCGCCGAGCGCCTCGGCATCGACCAGGACACCCTTGAGCGCATGCTGCTCGTCCTGACGTCCCTCGGGCTCGTCGAACGCGCTGGGGGCGGGGAGTTCTCCCTGATCTCCGATGCCGTGCCGTTCCTCGACCGCGGCAACAGCCGGTATCTGGGCGGCTTCATCGAGCACCTCACGCTGGAGACCCAGGGCCGCCTCGGCCGCCTGGACACCTACCTCACCGGAGGCAAGCCGGCCACGGAGGCATCCCCCTTCGACGACGTGTACCGCGACGCCGAGTCGTTGCGGGCCTTCATGCGCGCCATGTGGGACCTCAGCTTCGGCATGTCGCAGGAGCTCGCCGCCCTCGCGGGGATGGCCGGGACGAAGCGCCTCGTCGACGTCGGCGGCGCCACCGGGCCGTTCGCCGTGGCGGCACTGCTCGCCGAACCCGCTCTGCAGGCCACCGTCTTCGACATGCCGGCGGTCGGCCCCCTGGTCGGCGAGGATGCCGAGGCACGTCCGGTGGCCGACCGCCTCGACTTCGTCGGCGGCGACTTCTTCGCGGACGAACTTCCCCACGGTGACTGCCTCGCCTTCGGGTACATCCTCTCCGACTGGGACGACGACACCTGCGTCACGCTGCTGGAGAAGGCCTACCGCGCGTGCGAGACACCCGGCCGGGTCCTCGTCATGGACCGCCTCTTCGACGACGACCGCAGCGGTCCGCTGGCCACCGCCGCGATGAACCTGGTGATGCACATCGAGATGGCCGGGCGGCACCGCACCGCCGCCGAGTTCGTCGCACTGCTGGAGCGGGCCGGCTTCGGCGACTGCGAAGTACGGCGGGGCAACGGCGAGAAGCACCTGGTCATCGGGCACAAGAAGTAACCCGCAGGCGGTCGCCGGTGGCCAGGGCCGAACCCCCGTCGTGCGACGCGTCCGGCTCATTCGAGGACCGCGGCCCGCACGCACAGCACATCCGGCAGATGCGACGCCAACTGCCGCCAGCTGTCGCCGTCGTCGGCGGAGGCGTACAACTCGCCGTTCCGGTTGCCGAAGTACACGCCCGCCGGGTCCGCGTCGTCCGTGCACAGGGCGTCGCGCAGCACCGTGCCGTAGTGGTCCTCCTGCGGCAGACCGGCGGTGAGCGGCTCCCACGTGCTGCCCGCGTCCGCCGTGCGGAAGACCCGGCAGCGCCGGCCGGCGGGTACCCGGTCCGCGTCCGCGTTGATCGGGAACACGTACGCGGTGTCGCCGCGGTGGGGATGCGCGGCCGCGGCGAAACCGAACGTCGAGGGCAGGCCCTTGCCGATGTCGGTCCAGTGCGCACCGGCGTCGTCGCTGCGGTACACCCCCCAGTGGTTCTGCAGGTACAGCCGGTCCGGCGTCGACGCGTCCTGCGCGATCTTGTGCACGCACTGACCGAACTCCGGGCCGGGATCCGGCAGGAACACGGCGGAGACCCCGGAGTTGGACGGTGTCCAGCTGGCGCCGCCGTCCTTCGTACGGAACACCCCCGCCGTCGACACGGCGACCGTGACCGCCTGCGGATCGCGTCGGTCGGTGATCACGGTGTGCAGGCCCTCTCCGCCGCCGCCCGGCACCCACTTCGATCGCGTGGGGTGCTCCCACAGCGGACGGACGAGGTCGAAGTGCTCCCCGCGGTCCTCGGAGCGGTACAGCGCGGCCGGTTCCGTGCCCGCGTAGACCACGCCCGGCTCCGCGGCCGCCGGGTGCAGCTGCCACACCCGCTCCAGCGAAGCGCCCGTTTCCTTCGGGAACTTGACGGCCGGCTGGGCCGGTTCGGTCCACGTCCGGCCCAGGTCGTCGGAGTGGAACACCGACGGCCCCCAGTGCGCGCTGTCACCGCCCGCCAGTAGCCGCGGGGTGGCGCCGCGGGTGTCGATGGCGAGCGAGTACACGGCCTGTGCGTTGAAGTAGGGACTCTCGTCGAACTCCCAGGCGCCACCGCGCCGGCGCCCGATGAACAGGCCCTTGCGGGTGCCCACGGCGAGCAGTACCTCGGTCATTGCCGATCACCTCCGCGACGTCCTTGTCTCAGATACCGGCCAGTCTGCACCCCGGCACTGACAGTCCCCTCCCGGCATCGCTTCGTCGCAGGTCAGCGGGGTGTCGCCGGTCACTGCGCAGTCGCGCGCTGAGCATCGGCGAGCCGTTCGCCGTATGGGAGGGCGGTCGGTGATGTTCGTGCGCTCACAAGGAGGAAGCCTTCGATGGCGTTCCGTTGTCCGAAGGTGTGGCTGTGGCGCTGGCGGCGCAACCCGCTCAAGCGACGTGCCGACACGGTGGAGGCCTGGGTTCTGCTCGGCGCCGGGATGCTCACCGTCCTCGGCGGGGTGCTCGCCGGTCTGACGGTGGCTCGGTCCGTGGAACAGGAGCTCGCTCGTGAGCGTGCCGAGTGGCGGCCCGTGGCGGCGAGCCTGACCAAGGACGTCCCCGGAGCGTCGCGCGCGGCGGGCGGCGCGTCGAACGGTGAGCGGGTGTGGGCCGAGGTGCGCTGGACGGCGCCGGACGGTTCCTCGCGCACCGGCCAGGCCCGGGTCCGCCCCGGCAGCTCCGTCGGCACGCCGGTCACCGTGTGGACGGACCGCCGGGGCCGCCTGGTGACCGCGCCCGCCTCCGAGTCCCAGGCCCGGGTGCGGGCCTCGCTGACCGGCGGCCTCGCGGGTCTGAGCGCCGCCGTGGTGCCGTTGGCCGGCGGGCGCGCCCTGCTCGCCCGCCTGGAACGCCGCCGCCTGGACCAATGGGACCTCGACTGGGCGCGGTTCGATCCGCTGTGGGGGCGCAGGGCGGGCTGACGGGGCGGCGACGCGCCCCGCCGGCACGCTCAGTCCCCGCCGGGCAGCGCCCTGTTCAGGATCGCGTCGATGCCGGCCGCGTCGGGAAGCGTGCCGAACGCATGCCCCCAGTCGCCGCCGAGCCGTGTGGCGCAGAACGCGTCGGCGACCGCGGGCGGGGCGTACCGCACCAGCAGCGAGGCCTGCAGGGTGAGCGCCATCAGCTCCACGAGCCGCCGCGCACCGGTCGGCGAGGCCGTGGCCAGCCCCTGCTCCAGGCGGGACACGGCCGCGTCCAGCCGTGTGTCCGCGCCCTGCGCCAGGGCGAGCTCGTCGAACAGCGCCTGAGCGGTACCCGGCTCGCGGCTCAACGCCCGTAGCACATCGAGGGCGTTGACGTTCCCCGAGCCCTCCCAGATCGACAGCAGGGGCGCCTCACGGTAGTGGCGGGGCATGCCCGAGTCCTCCACATAGCCGTTGCCGCCCAGGCACTCCAGGGCCTCCGCGGTGAAGGCCGGTCCCCGCTTGGTCACCCAGTACTTGCCGACGGCGGTCGCGATCCGGCGGAACGCCGCCTCGCCCCTCTCCGCGCCCTCCCCGCGCACCGTCCGGTCGGCCGCACCGGCCAGCCGTAGCGTGAGCGTCGTGGCGGCCTCGGACTCCAGCGCGAGGTCGGCCAGGACGTTGCGCATCAGCGGCTGGTCGATCAGCCGCGCCCCGAACGCGCTGCGGTGCCGTACATGGTGGCCCGCCTCGACGAGTGTCTTGCGCATCAGCGTCGCCGAGGACATCACGCAGTCCAGCCGCGTGCAGTTGACCATCTCGATGATCGTCTTGACGCCTCGGCCCTCGGGCCCCACCAGCCAGGCCACGGTCCCGTCGAACTCGGGCTCGGAGGAGGCGTTCGAGCGGTTGCCCAGCTTGTCCTTCAGACGCTGGATGCGGAAGGTGTTGCGGCTGCCGTCGGGCAGGACGCGCGGCACGAAGAAGCAGGACAGGCCGCCCGGAGCCTGGGCCAGCACCAGGAAGACGTCGCACATGGGCGCCGAGGTGAACCACTTGTGCCCGCGCAGCGTGTACACGCCGGGCTCGGCGGTCGGCGTGGCCGTCGTCGTGTTCGTACGGACGTCGGAGCCGCCCTGCTTCTCGGTCATCCCCATCCCCGCGAGCAGACCGCGCTTCTCGGTCGGCACGCGCAGACCCGGGTCGTACTCCCGGCTGGTCAGCAGGGGTTCGTAGGCCTTCGCGAGCTCGGGCTGCCGACGCAGCACGGGGACGGCGGCGTACGTCATCGACGTCGGACAGCCGTGCCCCGCCTCGGTGTGTCCCCACACCATCCCGCCCGCGGTCCGGGCGACATGCGCTCCGGGCCGCTCGTCCGCCCAGGGCGCCCCCGCCAGCCCCTCGGCGACCGCGACCCGCATCAGGTGGTGCCAGCTCGGGTGGAACTCGACCTCGTCGACGCGGTGGCCGTACCGGTCGTGCGTGCGCAGCTCGGGCTCGTAGCGGTTGGCCTGCTCGCCCCACTCCTGCGCCTCGGCACTCCCGGCCCGCCGGCCGAGCCGCCGGATGTCCTCCTCGGCCCACGCCGCGCCCTCGCGGCGCAGCCCTTCGAGCAGGGCCGTGTCCTCGGACGCGTCATAGGGGGTCAGGGGAGGTGGCTGGTTGGTGACGTCGTGCGTCGCGGATCCCGGGTGCTGCTGCTCCTGCGCCGGTGTCGAGTGCGCCAGTGTCGAGGCCATACGCCGAGTGTTGCACTCCGGCTACAGCCGCAGCAATCCTGCAACATGAAAATCCACCGCGTACAGTACGTGGCCATGCGGGCGAACGTGACAGCGCAGCAGGTCGGCGGGGTCGAGCTGCGCCCGCTGTCCGCGAGGTCGGTCGTTCTCAGTCTGCTGCTGGGCTCGCACCCGCCCGAGCTGCCGGTGCGGGACCTCGTGCGCGGTGTGCAGCCGTTCGGCGTCGGCGGGTCCACGGTGCGGGCCGCGCTCAGCCGGATGGTGACCGCCGGTGATCTGCGGCGCGCGGGCGGCGTCTACCGGCTCAGCGAACGTCTGCTGGAGCGGCAACGCCGGCAGGACGAGGCCGTACACCCGCGCACGCGCGCGTGGGACGGCGACTGGGAGATGGTCGTGATCACCGCGACCGGGCGCGGAGCCGCGGAACGCGCCGACCTGCGCAGCCGGTTGACCGCCCTCCGGCTCGCCGAACTCCGCGAGGGTGTCTGGCTGCGGCCCGCCAACCTGCGCCGGTCTCTGCCGGACGACCTGGACCAGGTGGCCCAGCGCTACACGGCCCGTCCGGACGACCGCCCACCGCGCGAACTGGCCGCGAACCTCTGGCCGCTCGATGCCTGGTCCGCCACCGCCCGGGCCCTGCTCGCCCATGCCGCCGGGGCGGACCGCCCGGCCGACCGCTTCACCGCCTTCGCGGCCGTCGTACGCCATCTGCTCGCCGACCCCGTTCTGCCTCCCGAACTCCTCCCCGCCGACTGGCCGGGCACCGAGTTGCGCACCGTGTACGCGGACTACCAACGGGAGGTCACCGAGGCGGTACGCGCGCGTGGCCGCCGGGAATGACGCGGCGGCCGTCCGAAGCGCCGTGGGGGGACGCTTCGGACGGCCGCCTTCACCGTGGGGGGACTACCTGCCGGGTGGGGCTACCTGTAGGTGATGTCCGAGCTGGAGTACAGGCAGTTCGTACTGTCCGGGCCCGTGCCCACGGCGGTGTTGTTGTTGTACTTCTGGCAGGGGATGACCTTGCGGCCGGCGTCGTTGAGGATCGTGATGCCCCGCAGCGTCGCCACGTCGTTGCGGTTGACGTTGATGCCGACCAGGCGCGCGGTGGATCCGGTGCCGGTGACCTCGATGTTGCTGAGGTTGACCTTGCGCGTGTACTGCGTGGAGCAGTCACCGCACGAGCGGTACAGCGTCTTGAACTCCTGCACGGCGAAGTTGGAGATGTTCACCGTGCCGGGCCCGTTGTGCTGGAAGACCTTGTCGGCGGCCTTCTTGGCGCCACCGCCGATCACGTTGTAGGTGGAGCCGCCACGGAAGGTCGCGGCGTCCTCGCCGACATCCGCCCACCACACGTTCTGCAGGGTGCAGTTGCCCTCGCAGTGGATGCCGTCGGCGCCGGGCGCGCCGATGATGACGTTCTTCAGCGTCGCGCCGGGCGCGAGCTTGAAGATCGGGTCCTGGCCCTCCTCCTGGCCGTCACCGGCCAGGTCACCGGTGCCGTAGAACTGCTTCATGCCGTAGTCCTTGGTGCCGGACACGGAGATGGTGGAGGACGTCCCCTGGCTGCCGTTGGGTGTCGGCCAGGTGGCGGCGCTCGCCGGCGACACGCCGAGTGTCGTGATCATGACAGACGAGAGGCCGAGCGCGGCCAGCCCGCCGGTCAGTGCGCGCCGGCGGGCGCGGGGCTTTGCTGGTGAAGTCATGTCCCGATGCCTTCTTCCAGTTGGGGGGGGGTCAGATCTTTCCGGCGCCCGCGCCGGACGTCACCGAGGCGACGACGCCGGCCGCGGACTCCGCGGTGTAGCTGTAGGGCGGCGTGGTGAAGGTGCCGACCCGGGAGATCTCGGTCGCGGCCCCGCCGAGATCGTTGCCGCGCAGGTTCGCGTAGCCGTCCACGTCACTGCTGCGGTTCGTGGTCACAGCGGTCTTCGTGTCGCGGAAGACGTTGTTCTCCACGAGCATCTGGGCGCCCATGCGCGAGTGGCAGGCGGTGTCCGCGCCGGCCACGTAGTTGTTGTAGAAGTGCCCGGTGCCGAAGCGCAGGCTGGGGATGCGCGAGTAGACGTTGCTGAAGTGGTTGTGGTGGTACGTCACCTTCAGGTGCCCGGTGTCCTCGGACGCGTTGTTGTCGCTGTGGCCGACGAGTGAGCCCTTGAAGTGGTCCTTGAAGGTGTTCCAGGACACGGTGACGTCGTCCGAGCCGTGGTTGATGTCCAGCAGACCGTCGTAGTGGTCCTTGTCGTGCTCGCGGTCCGCCGAGAAGGAGTTGTGGTCGATCCACACCTTCGTCGACGCCTGGACGGTGATGCCGTCTGCGGGCGCGACCGGCTTGCTGATGTTCAGGTTGCGGACGACGACGTTGGAGACCTCCTTCAGGCGTAGTCCGCCACCGGTGAATCCCGACGACGAGCCGACGCCCAGGACGGTCGTGTTGGACCCGATGTCGACCTGACCGCTCAACGAGATCAGCCCGTTGACCCGGACGATCTTCGCCGTGTTGCCGGACACGGCCGACCTGAAGGCGTCGAGCGTCGAGACGGTCACCGCCGTGGCGCTGCCGCCGCCGGTCGCCCCGGCGCCGAACCCGATCGGTGAGCTCTCGGCCGCCCCGGCCGGCTGCGGGAGGGTGACGACGGCCGCCGTGGCGAGGGCCGCCGCGGCCGCCACCAGGGCAGATCTTTGCGCGGGTGTACGTGGGGGGACTGTGCGCATGGTGCGTCCCTTCGGGAGGGCTTGTTCGGTCCTGTACGTGAATGACGTACGCCATGGTGAACGCCTCGCGCGGGCAGGGTGGCGATTCCGGCCCAACGGGGCGTCGACCGGTCAGCCTGCTGAACGGAACGTAGGGGGCAAGCGCTTTCTAGTCAACGCTTTGCGCAGAACACATTCGGACACTCGGGAGCGCGCGCAGGAAGCGGCCGGAACCATGGTGGGGGAGCGCTTCTGTGACGGCCCGGCGCAGCCGCTGCGAGCCACACCGGTCACGCGGGTTCCCCTTCCGCGCGGATGACGTCGCGTTTCCCGGGAACACGGCGGGTGAAGAGAGCGGATCTCTCAGGGAGGCGTGGAGTGTCATGACAGCGCAGAAATCCTCGCCCGAGCCGGCGCAGCCGCTGCGCGCCACCGCTGCGACGCTGCGCGCCGTGCCGAGTGCCGCCGCCTCGACGCTGCGCAGGATGCCGGGTGCCGGGGTCGTGCGCAAGGTGCCCGAGACGGTGCGCCATGTGCCCGAGACGGTGCGCCATGCGCCCGAGACGGTGCGCCATGCGCCCGGAGCCGATGCGGTGCGCAAGCTGCCCGGTGCGGTGCGCAAGGTGCCCGGCGCCGACGCCGTGACCAAGGCGGCCGAAGGCGCACTGGACGCGGTCGGCGCCGTGTCGCCGCGTGGTCGGCGCATCGCCGTGTACACCGGCGCCGGCCTGCTCGGTGCCGCGGGACTCGTCGAGTGGCCCGTGGCCGTCACCGTCGCCGGCGTGGCCTGGCTCACCCAGCCCCGTCCGCACCACGACGGCGCCGCGGAAGAGAAGGGCGGGAAGGCCGAGAAGACGACGAAGGGCACCAAGACGGCCGCCGCCCGCCGTACGACAAGCGGTGGCAGCCGTTCGACGTCGACGAGCACGCGAACGTCCGGCAGCCGGAGCGGGACGTCCGCGCGCGGGAAGTCGGCAGCTGCCGGCAGCCGTACGTCGTCCACGGCGTCCACCAGCCGGCGTACGACTACGACGGCCAAGGGACGCACGTCCACGGCCAAGGGACGCACGTCGTCGACCGGCAGCCGTGCGTCGTCGTCCGCGAGTCGGAGCAAGGCGACCGCAGGCGGATAGGGAACGCGGGCCGGGAGCGCAGACTCCCGGCCCATCCGGAAACACGAGCTGAGGGATGAGATGGCGCTTGGGTTGCTGACGGGCTCGGCTGCGGTTCTCTCCGGCGGCGTACTGGCCGGGCCGGGGCTGCTGGTGAGCGGTGCCGCGCCCGCGGTCGGCGCGGCGGCGGGCGCCCTGGCCGGAACCGCACGGGCCGGGGTGCGTGGCGCGGACGCCCTGGTGCGGATGACGCGGGTCGCCCGTGCCGCAGTGCCGGGCGGCGATCGCCACTGGCGGTCGGGCCGGCGGGCACACCTCGCGCTGCGGCTCGCCGGACCGGAGACGGAACGGCAGGCGGTCGGGACGGCGCAGGCGGCGCGGCGGGTGGCCAGGGCGCTGGCGGAGCATCCGGACGTGGCGTCCGCCTACTGGGACGGTGGGCTGGCCCGGCTGGTGATCGTCGCGAGCGAGGACGCGCTGAGCGACCGGGTGGTGGAGAAGGCGAACGACCTCGCAGCCCGGCACGGACTGGTACCGGCGGACGACGACGTGGAGGAGTTCGCGCATCCGGGCGACCCGGGAGAGGTGCGGACCACTGCCGCGGCGCTCGCGGCCGATGCGGTGGGAGTCGTCGCCGCCGTCACCGGGTCGGCGCTCCGGTTGCCGGCCTCGCCCCGGTTCGTGACCGCGAGTGTGACGCTGCTGCGCGAGAACCCCCGCTTCCGCAGCTGGATGCGGTCCCGGTTCGGCCCTTCCCGTATGGACTTGATGCTGGCGGTCGTCAACGCGGCCGCCCACGGCGCGGGGCAGACACCGATCTCGCTGGTGCTCGACGGAGCCCTGCGTTCTTTCCAGCTCACCGAGACACTGGCCCGCGCGGCCGCCTTCGACGCGGTGCACGACCAGGTGTGCGGGCCCGGGCGCCAGGACGTGGCCGCGCACCGGTTCCCGCGCCCGCCGCTGCGGACCACACCGGTGCACGAGTACGCGGTCCACGCCGAGGCCGGCAGCCTGGCGGGCGCCGCCGCCACCTTGCTGGTCAAGCACAGCGGCACCGAGGCGGCCGAAGCGGTGCTCGCCGGCTCCCCGAAGGCCGCCCGCTACGGGCCCGCCTCCTTCCACGCCGTGCTGGGCTGTGCGCTCGCCCGCACCGGGGTGCTGGTGCGCAACATGCAACGGCTGCGGCAACTGGAGACGGTCCGGACGGTCTTCCTGCATCCCAGTGCGCTGCACACGGCCGAGGGCGACGCCGACCCGTGGGCCGAGGCCGTGCTGGACGCGACCCGGCGCGCCGGGCTGAAGGTCGTGGTCGTGGACGATCCGGCGCTCGGCGAGTTCACCGCCCTCGCCGACCACATCGTCGCCGCCGACCGGCCGGCCGACGAGGTGGTGAACGGGCTGCGCGGGCGCGGCGGTGTCCTGACGGTGGCCCGCCCGAGGTCGGCGACGGACACCGACGTCCTGGCCGGGCTGCTCGCCGGTGACGTGGCGGTCGCGCTCGCCGACGGGGACGCGGCCGTCGCGTGGGGTGCGGACCTCGTCGCCCCGGGCGGGCTGGTCGACGTGTGGCGGCTGCTCGCCGCGGTGCCGGCGGCCCGTAAGGTCGGCCGGCGTTCGCAGACCCTGGCCCGGTCGGGTGCCGCCCTGTCCGGGCTGCTGGTGGCTGTCGGGGAGTCCGGGAACGGTCCGCGCACCCCGCTGATCGGCCTGCGCCACGCACCCGTGGACGTGAGCGCGGCAGTCGCCCTGCTGAACGGGGCACGCGCCGCCGTCGGAGTGGCGGCCGCCCGGGCCCCGCACCCGCGGCCGCGGGTGGCCTGGCACGCCCTGAAGGTGAGCGACGTCCGTAAGCGGCTGGACCACGGGCCGGAACGACGGCCGACCCCCGTGCAGGAGGCGAGGAGCCGCGTCCGCAAGACGGCCGAGTCCGTCGCCCGCGTCCCCGCCCTGGCGCCGGCCCGGTGGTCGCTGCAACTCGGCCGGGCCGTACGCGGCGAACTGGACGACCCGCTCACCCCGGTCCTGGCGGTCGGCTCGGCCGCGTCGGCGATCCTCGGCTCCGTCGTGGACGCGCTGCTGGTCATCGGCGCCCTCGATCTGAACGCCCTGCTCGGCGGGGTGCAGCGGCTGCGGGCCGAGCGGGCGCTGTCCGGGCTGCTCGCGGAGCAGAAGCAGAAGGCCCGCGTCACCGCCGAGGACGCCTCGGCCGGGCCCCGCACGGTGGATGCCACCCGGCTGACGCCCGGTGATGTGATCGAGCTCGCGGCCGACGATGTCGTACCGGCCGACGCACGTCTGCTGTGGGAGGACGGCCTGGAGGTCGACGAGTCGGCGCTGACCGGCGAGTCCCTGCCGGTGAACAAGCAGACGGAGCCGACCCCGCGCGCCGCGGTGGCCGACCGCCGCTGCATGGTGTTCGAGGGCACGACCGTCGTCGCCGGACAGGCCAGGGCCGTCGTCGTGGAGACCGGCGACCGCACCGAGGCGGCCCGCGCCGTCCACCTCGCCGCCCGCACACCCCCCGCCGCCGGCGTCCAGGCCCGGCTGCAGGAACTCACCCGCAAGGCACTGCCGTTGACCATGGCGGGCGGCGCCGCGGTGACCGGCCTGTCGCTGGTGCGCGGCGCACCGATACGCCAGGCCGTCAGCGGCGGTGTCGCGGTGGCGGTGGCCGCCGTTCCCGAGGGACTGCCTCTGGTGGCCACGGTCGCGCAGCTGGCGGCCGCCCGCCGGCTCAGCCGACGTGGCGTCCTGGTCCGTGCTCCGCGCACGCTGGAGGCTCTCGGCCGGATGGACACGGTCTGCTTCGACAAGACCGGCACCCTCACCGAGAACAAGTTGCGCCTGGTCCGCGTGACCGACGTGGACGGTGCGGTCCGTACGCCGGACGAGGCCGCGGACTCGGTCACGATGCGGGTCGCGGTGCGCGCCTGCCCCCAGCCCGAGGAGGGGCCCGACCGGCCCGTGCACGCCACCGACGAGGCGGTCCTGGACGCGGCGCCGCGCGACCCCGAGTGGGTCCAGACCGAGGGCAGGCCGTTCGAGGCCGGCCGGGGCTACGCCGGCGCGGTGGGCCACGCGGCGGACGGTGAGCGCACGCTCGTCGTCAAGGGCGCGCCGGAGATCGTGCTGCCCGCCTGCCGCGACGTCCCCGACCACGCCTCCGGCAAGGCCCAGGAGCTGGCCCGCGACGGGCTGCGCGTCCTGGCGGTCGCCAGGCGGCGCCTGGCCGAGGACGAGAAGGACACCGAAGCGTGCGAAGCCCCCCTGGAGAAGCTGGAGTTCACCGGGCTGCTCGCGCTGGCCGACGTACCGCGCGAGACGTCCACGGCGCTCGTGCACGGGCTGCGCGAGGCGGGCGTACGACCGGTGATGCTGACCGGTGACCACCCGCAGACCGCCCGGGCGATCGCCCTCGACCTGGGCTGGCCCGAGGACACGGCTGTGATCACCGGCGACGAACTGGCCGCCGCCGACCGCTCGGAACGCTCCCGCATGCTGCACGACGTGGGCGTCGTGGCCAGGGTCGCGCCCGAGCAGAAGCTCCAGGTCGTCGAGGCGCTGATGGACGCCGGCCGAGTCGTCGGGATGGTCGGCGACGGCGCCAACGACGCCGCCGCCATCCGCGCCGCCGACATCGGCGTCGGGATCAGCGCCCGCGGCTCGGCGGCCGCCCGCAACGCCGCCGACCTGGTGCTCACCAACGGAGACCTCACCGTCCTCGTCGAGGCCGTCGCCGAGGGCCGCGCCCTGTGGCACAGCGTCGCCGACGCCGTCGCCATCCTGATCGGCGGCAACGCGGGCGAGGTCGGCTTCGGCATCCTGGGCACCCTCCTCCAGGGCGCGGCGCCGCTGTCGACCCGTCAGATGCTGCTGGTGAACCTGTTCACGGACCTGTTCCCGGCGATGGCCGTGGCGGTCACGCCGCAGAAGGACCCGGCCGAGGACGCGAGCGCCGGCAGCCAGCCGTTGGGGACGACGCTGCTCGGCAGCCCGCTGATGCGGCAGATCCGGCACCGCGCACTGACCACGTCTCTCGGCGCGGTCACGGCCTGGCTGATCGGCCGCTTCACGCCGGGCTCGGCCCGCCGGACGACCACGATGGCCCTGTGCGCCGTGGTCGGCAGCCAGCTCGCCCAGACCCTCGCCGACCGCCGCGACAGTCCACTGGTCCGCGTCACCGTGTTCGGCTCCGCCGCCGCCCTGGTCGCCCTGGTCGAGACGCCGGGTCTCAGCCAGGCCTTCGGCTGCACGCCGCTCGGCCCGTTCGCCTGGGCCGGCGTGCTGGCGGCGATCGCCCTGGCGGTGACCGGCCAGCGGGCGCTGCCCCCGCTGGAGCGAGCGGTCGTCCGGCTGAGCCACTGACCAGTGACGCGGCTGAACCGGACGAAGTGGAGCCGCCCTCTAGACGGCCTCTTCCCGGGGCTTTCCGACGTGCTTCCCGGCGCCGCCGACCGGCAGTCCTCCCGCCTCGGTGAGATCTGAACCCGCCTTCGCGGGAAGGTGGTTGAAGAGCAGGTTGAGTACGATCGCCGTCAGGCAGCCGGCGCTGATCCCGCTGTGCATGATCGTCTGGAACCAGTCCGGGAACCGGTCGTAGACCGTCGGCACACCGACCGGCAGCACACCCATGGCCACCGACACGGCCACGACCGTCAGGTTGTGATTGCCCCTGAAGTCGACCTCGGCCAGGGTCCTGAGGCCGCTGGCGGCGACCGTCCCGAACATCACCAGGCCCGCGCCGCCGAGGACCGGCGCCGGAATCGCCGCGACCACCGCGCCCAGCTTGGGCAGCAGGCCGAGCAGCACCAGGATGCCGCCCGCCGCCGCGACGACCCAGCGGCTGCGCACCCGGGTCATACCGACGAGGCCCACGTTCTGCGCGTACGCGGTGTAGGGAAAGGTGTTGAAGACACCGCCGAGAACGGTCGACAGACCGTCGGCGCGCAGCCCGTCCGCAAGAGAGCGGGGCTCGACCTTCCGCCCGGTCATCTCACCGACCGCGATGAAGTCACCGGTCGTCTCCGTCATGCACACCAGCGCGACCACCAGCATGGACACGATCGCCGACACCTCGAAGGTCGGCGCCCCGAAGTGGAACGGCGTGCTGATCCCGACCCAGTCCGCGTCGGAGACCCCGCCGAAGTCCGTGAACCCGAACGGCACCGCGACCGCGAGCCCCACCGCGATCCCGATCAGCACCGCGATCCGGCTCAGGAACACCGGCGCGAACCGCTGCACGCCCAGCACCACCGCCAGTACGAACGCGGCGAGCGCCAGGTTCTTCGGCTCCCCGAAGTCCTCGGCCCCCGCACCGCCGGCGGCCCAGTTGCCCGCCACCGGCAGCAGCGAGATACCGATGATCAGAATCACCGTGCCGGTGACCAGCGGCGGGAAGAACCGCAGCAGCTTGCCGAAAACGGGTGCGAGCAGCACGATCGCGAGTCCCGCGACGATCACCGAGCCGTAGATCGCGGGCAGTCCGCCGCCGGTCGTCCCGATCATGACCATCGGCGAAACGGCCGCGAACGTACAGCCCTGCATGATCGGCAGTCGCACGCCGAACCGCCAGAAGCCGATGCACTGGATGAGCGTGGCGATGCCGCACACCAGCAGATCGGCGGTGATCAGATACGCCAGATCCGCCGGCGGCAGCTTCATCGCACCGCCCACGATCAGCGGTACGGCCACCGCGCCCGCGTACATGGCGAGCACATGCTGCAGCCCGAAGGCGGCCAGCTGCCGTACGGGTGGGACCTCGTCGACGGGATGGACGGGCGCGGTCGATGCCATGGGCACTCCAGAGCGGCGGTGAGCGGGGAACATCCGAACTGCAGGAGACCGTAAGCAGCTTGAACAGTTTGTTGATTTCCGTCTCGTTGCAGCCGTGTGTCCTGCCCGCCGGCGGCGCCGGGTTCTGCTACGAGTCGACCCCGCGCGCCGCGGTCAGCAGCGACTCCCAGTCGGGCAGCTTGACCACGCTCCGCCCGAGCGAGGCCCCGAGTTCCGCCTCGGCCCGCTCGATGGCCCGCCACCCCGCCCACTCGACCGGCTCGACGCCCTCGGCCCGCAGCGCCGCGAGGGGATCCTCGGGGACTTCCTTCCCTACGAGAACGGGGGCGTCCTCGAGCAGCGACAGCACCGTCTCCTTGGCGCACGGGCGGTTGGTGCCGATGACACCCGTCGGACCCCGCTTGATCCAGCCCGCCACGTACTCGCCCGGCGCCACGACCCCGCCGCGCAGCACCCGGCCGGCCAGCTGCGGTACCGTGCCGGTCGCCGGGTCGAAGGGCAGCCCCTCCAGCGGCACTCCGCGATAGCCCACCGACCGCAGCACCAACTGGGCCTCGATCTCCTCGTACCGGCCCGTCCCCGTCACGCCGCCCTGCCCGTCCGGCAGCGTCCGTTCGAACCGCACCGCGCCCACGCGCCCGCCCTCGGCGAGCAACTCCACCGGGCGCAGGAAGAACCGCAGCCCGATCCGGCGCGGAAGATCCCTGGCCGGCTGGGCGGCCCAGCCCCGCAGCACCTCCACGTTGCGGCGCTGCGCGGCCGGCAGCGCGGACGGGTCGACGTACGCCGGATCCAGCGCCAACTCCTCCGGATCCACGTTCACTTCGGCACCCGGCAGAGAGCCCAGCTCGCGCAGCTCCTTGGTGGTGAAGCGGGCCTGCGAAGGGCCGCGCCGCCCCACCATGTGGATGTCCGTCACCCGGCTCGCCCCCAGCGCGGTCAGCGCCGACTGCGGCATATCGGTGGGGCTCAGCTCGGCCGCGCCGCGCGCCAGGATCCGGGTGACGTCCACGGCGACGTTCCCCACGCCGATGACCACGGCCGACCGGGCGCCGAGCACGAACCCGTCCTCCACGGCGTCCGGATGCGCGCTGTACCAGGACACGAACTCCGTCGCCGAGAAGCTGCCCGGCAGATCCTCCCCGGGGATCCCGAGATGCCGGTCGGTCGCGGCTCCCACGCAGTACACGACCGCGTGGTACAGCTCCCGCAGCCGGGCGGCCGGCACTCCGCCGGCGCCGACCTGGACGCCGCCGAGGAACCGCACCCGCTCGTGCTCCAGCACCGTCCGCAGATTGTTCTGCAGCGACTTGATCTTCTCGTGGTCGGGTGCCACGCCGTAGCGCACCAGACCGTACGGGCACGGCAGCCGGTCCAGGACGTCGACGAACACGGTGGGGTCCAGCTGGACAAGGCTCTGGGCGGAGTAGACCCCGCTCGGCCCGGAGCCGACGACGGCGACACGCAGCACGGCGGAACTCCTTCGTCCGGTGGCCCGGCGGATCGTCCGGTGCATCACAGGAGATCGCTGACGGCTCCAGCATGGCACCGCTGCCGCTCCGCTGACAGGGTGCCGCGCCAAGGACGGACGCGTGTCCGTTCGTATGGAGTGTGATCATGCGGTTACGTTGCGTGCGTGCTGGAAGCATCCTTTCTTGATCTTTCTGATCGCCGTCCGGAGGACGGTGCGGTGGCCGTGTGGCCCGCGTGGGAAGTGCGCGAGGAGAGCGGCGCGACGGCGTGGTTCCATGTGCGGCTCGACTTCGCCGACGGCGCCCGGGTCGACGCGCTCGCCGTGGCGGCCGACGGCTGCGTCAACCTCGAGGACGTCCGGGCCCGCCCCGCGCTGTCCCTCGACGATCTGGCGGTGTTCGCCGACTGGATCGAAGAGCCGCTGTTCTCGGTGTGCGGCGGCGTGGCGGCCGAGCCGTTGCAGAGGGAGCCGGCGGGCGGCAGGCGCGCCCGCCCCGCCTGGCCGCGCGGCATCGAGGGGAGCCGGCTGGTGGCGCAGGAATACCGCGCCGCGCAGCACGAGGGGCTCGACCCCGTCCTCGCGGTGATGTGCGCCACCGGGCACAGCCGCCGCCGGTCGCTCAGGCTGATCGCCCAGGCACGGGACGCGGGCTTCCTGACCCCGCGTCACGCACGGCGCTGAGCGGGCCCGGCGGGCGCAGAGGTCACCCGGGCGCGGAGGTCACAGCATTCCGCGCATGCGCGTGATCTCGCTCGTCTGCTGGGCGACCACGTCGTCGGCCATCTCCTCGATCCGCACGTTGTTGCCCTGCGACTTCACATCCGTGGCCATCGTGATCGCCCCTTCGTGATGGGTGATCATCAGCGTGACGAAGAGCTGGTCGAACGCCTTTCCCTCCGCCGCGCGCAGGTTCTTCAACTGCGCCTCGGTGGCCATCCCGGGCATCGGGCCGTGGTGGTGGCCGTCGCTCTTCTCGTCCTCGCCGTGCGTTTCCAGCCAGCTCCTCATCGCCGCGATCTCGGGACCCTGCGCGGCCTCGATCCGCTCCGCCAGCTTCTTCACCCGCGACGACTCGGCGCGTTCCGGGGCGAGTTCGGTCATCTCCAGGGCCTGGGAGTGGTGCTCGATCATCATCCGCGCGTAGTCGATGTCCGCCGAGTTGGGCGTGTCGTCGTCGGCGCGCTGCTGTGCGGCGTCCTCGGCGGACATCGTGCGGTTCGCCTCGCCGGGCTTGCCGGGCACGAGCACCGAGGGGCCGCTCGCCCGGTCCGGCTCCGCGTCGGAGCCGGAGTCGCAGCCCCCGAGCGCGAGGGCGGCCAGGGTGGCCAGTGAGGCCGCGGTGAGTGAAGCGCGCGACGCTCGACGGAAGGGCACAACGACCTCCTGTGGCAGGCGGAGTGAGGGGGCACCTTGTGGGTGCTGGTGACCGTCCTAACACACGCTTCCGCTCATGAACGAGCGAAAACCTTCATTACATGTTCGTTGCCCCCTGTTGATCTGTGCATGCTGAAGACGATACTTCGGGGGTCCGTGAACCGTTCCCTGGCGAACGGAACAAGGGAGGAAGCAGTGACCCTGTTGAACAACCCCCGAACGCGGCGCAGACGCCTGGGAGTTGCCGCGGCAGCGGCCGGACTCCTGGCCGCGCTGCTGACGGTCCATCCGGCGGCCGCGACCCCCGACCCGGGGGACGGCCCGGCGACCGACAAGGAGGTGTCCCGCAGCGCCCAGGCCGAGGTGCGCGAGGCCCTGGAGAGCGGGGAGATACCCGGCCAGGACGAGGTCGTCCACTCGGACAACATCGAGCACGTCACGAACATCCCCAAGGACGTGCTGCCCGGCACCAATTCGGATCTCGCCTTCCAGGGCAGGTACGCCTTCGCCGGCAACTACGACGGCTTCCGCATCTTCGACATCAGCAACCCGAAGTCGCCGAAGACGGTCGCCCAGGTGCTGTGCCCCGGCTCGCAGAACGACATCTCCGTCTCCGGCAACCTGCTGTTCCTGTCCACCGACTCCTCGCGCAGCGACAGCAGTTGCAACAGCACCACGCAGCCGGTGACCGAGAAGTCCTCCTGGGAGGGCATGAAGGTCTTCGACATCAGCGACAAGCGCAACCCGAAGTACGTCGCCGCCGTCGAGACCGCCTGCGGTTCCCACACCCACACGCTGGTGCCCGAGCGCAGGAACGTCTACATCTACGTCTCCTCGTACTCGCCGAACGCCGCGTACCCCGACTGCCAGCCGCCGCACGACGGCATCTCCGTCATCAAGGTGCCTCGCAACGCGCCGGAGAAGGCTGCGCTCGTGGGCTTCCCGGTGCTCTTCCCCGGTGAGGGCCCGGACGGCGGCGGCAACCCGGGCGGGCCGACCAACCCGGGTGTCTCCAAGACGACCGGCTGCCACGACATCACCGTGCTGCCCTCACAGGACCTGGCGGCGGGCGCCTGCATGGGTGACGGCATCCTGTTCTCCATCAAGGACCCGGAGCGCCCGAAGGTCATCGACCAGGTGCAGGACAACGTGAACTTCGCGTTCTGGCACTCGGCGACCTTCAACCAGGACGCCGACAAGGTCGTGTTCACCGACGAGCTGGGCGGCGGTGGCGCGGCCACCTGCAACGAGGAGATCGGCCCGAACCGCGGCGCCGACGGTATCTACGACATCGTCGGCAAGGGCGACAACCGCAAGCTCGTCTTCCGCAGCTACTTCAAGATCGACCGCCACCAGGCGGACACCGAGGTCTGTGTGGCTCACAACGGCTCGCTGATCCCGGTCAAGGGCAAGGACATCATGGTCCAGGCCTGGTATCAGGGCGGCGTCTCCGTCTGGGACTTCACCGACTCCGCCCACCCGAAGGAGATCGCCTACTTCGAGCGCGGTCCGCTGACCACCGACCGGGTCACGACGGCCGGCTCCTGGTCGGCGTACTACTACAACGGTTACATCTACTCGAACGACATCGCCAAGGGCTTCGACGTCCTGAAGCTCGACGACCGGCGCACGGACCCGGCGAAGCGTGTCCGTCTGCACGAGCTCAACGTGCAGACGCAGCCGGACTACTTCGACTGATCCGAGGCCGGCCGGCCGAGGGCCGGTGTGTCTGCCGGGTCTGTCGCGAAGAACCGTGACAGGTCCCCGTCGCGTGTCCCGTCGGGCGTTTCGGCGTCCGGCGGGCACCCGAGCTCCCAGTCGAGCCGGTAGCGCCGGAACAGCTCGGTGCGCAGGGGAGCGACCGGCATCCCCACGTTCGGCAGCACCATCGCGTAGACGGCCCCCATGAGCAGGGCGCGCAGCATCGCATAGTCGGCCTCGGCGTTCCGGGAGCCGTGCCGGGCCACGGTGTCCCGCAGCAGCTCGGCGAGCCGCTGCTGCTCCGGGCACTGCACGAAGCCCTCGGTGTCCAGCAGTCCCGCCATGTGCTGGCGCATCAGCACGGTCCGGTCCCGGGCCAGGCCCAGGATCGCGTCGATGGCACGCGCCATCCGCTCCCGGCCGTCCTCCGTGCGCGGTTCGCGCTCCAGCGCCTCCTCCAGCGTGCGGTGCATCAGCCGGTGCACGGCGGACTGCACGAGCTGGCGTTTGCCGGGGAAGTAGTACGACACCAGTCCGCGCGCCGAGCCGGCCCGGTCCGCGATGTCGCCGAGGGTCGTGGCCTCGTATCCCCGCTCACTGACCAGCTCGACCGCCGCCTGCAGGAGCCGCTCCCGGGAACGCCGCCGCAACTCTTCATTGACCGAAGCGCTGCGGGGGGTCATGCTGTAACTCCTGCGTTGACTGGCTGCCAGCCAACTATACTCGGAACGTCCGTCCCGGGCCCTGCGGGGCCGGGACCGGCGGTGCCGTCTGTCTCGGGCGACGCGGGGGATCGTCCGAGACAGACGGTCATGTCACGGGACGGTCGACCAGGTCCAGCACCGGGCGCAGCCCGTCGGGCCGCTCGTCGGCCGGCAGGTGGTGCACGAAGTGGACCGCGCAGCCCAGGGTGGCCGCGCCGCCGTCCGCCCGGGGTTCGTCACCCACCATCAGCACCTGCCGGGGATCGGCGCCGAGCTCCGCGCAGGCCGCAGCGAACAGCCGCGGATCCGGCTTGCGGATGCCGTGCTCGTAGGACAGGACGTACGTGCCCACGTAACGGTCGAGCCCGTGCGCGCGGAACACCGGGCGCAGGTCCCAGCCGATGTTGCTCACCACGCCGATGCCGACTCCCCGCTCGTGCAGCGTCCGAAGCACCTCGGCTGCGTCCGGGTACGGCGTCCACGCGGCCGGGGTCATATGGCGGTCGTAGAGCGCGTCGTGCAACCCGGGTTCGGGCAGCGGCACTTGGCGGGAGAGGCCGGTGTAGGCGGCCCGGTGCTGCGCCGAACTCTGGTCCCGGACCTCCCACACGTCGGCCAGTTCGACGGGCACCCGCTCCGGGAACGCGCCGCCGGGCAGCGCCCCGGCCGCCTGCAGCGCCTGCGCGGCCCTGCCGAACTCGGGCTCGGGCAGCGGGACATCGGCCTCGGTCAGTACGGCGCGCAGCCAGGACTCGGTGGACTCGACACGGAAGAGGGTTCCGGAGAAGTCGAACAGCACGGCGATCATGCGGCGATCCTATGAGCCCGCGTTCCACGCCGAAGGCGGTTCGCCTCCGGGTGTGGTCAGGGTCGCCACCGTTCGTGGGCGGTCACCGCGAGCGTCACCACCGTCGCGCCCAGCAGCCAGCCGCCGACGACGTCCGAGGTCCAGTGCACGCCGAGCCACACCCGGGTCAGCCCCACGCCGAGCACGGACACCGCGGCCACGACGAGGGCCGTACGGCGCAGGGCGCGATCGGCGCCGTGGCGGTGCAGGAGCCACAGGAGCAGGCCCAGTACCACCGTGGCGGTCATGGCGTGGCCGGAGGGAAAGGCCGCGTAGTGGGCGGAGTCGACCGGATCGGACCAGACGGGGCGCGGGCGGTCGACCGCGGCCTTCAGGAACTGTTGCGTCGCCGTGCTCAGGGTGACGGTGACCACCAGCCACGCCGCGGTCCACCACGCCGAGTGTCTCCACACCAGCCACACCACGACCGCCCCGCACAGGATGCGCATCGTCAGCGGGTCCCAGATCCAGTCCGTGAGGATGCGGCACACCTGCGTGATCCCGGACTCCTCGACCGCCCAGCGATGGGTGGTGCGGGAGACGTCGCCGTCCAGGTTCATGAGGGGGTGCCACTCGGCGGCGACCAGGACGAGGAGCAGGAGGGAGCACACCGCCAGCGTGAGGGGTGTCCGGTGGGCGGTGCGGTACTCCGGCGGTCGGGGTGGGGATTCGACGGTGGGGATGTGCATGGTGCGATCCTCGCCGACCGGTGGGGCAGGAGGCGACCCCCTCCCAGGATGCGCCTACCCCAGTGCCCGCAACCCCGGTACGAACGCCACCAGCACCGGCACGACCGGCACGAGCGCGGCCGTCGCCGTGAGCCGCAGCCGCCGGACAGCGGTGAGCCGGTCCGGGGGAGTGAGCAGCCGGTGCACCCGCTGCGGCACATGGGCCTGCGGTGTCGGGCAGGGACCGAACACGCCCCGGTCCTCGTTGACTCCCACCAGCGCGAGTGCAGTGGTCAGCCGCCCGAAGCGGCGGGAGGCCATGTCGTCCGCGGCGAGCTCCACCAGGCGGTGCATCTCGTCGCGGAACGCGGCGAACACCGGCACCCGCGGGAACCCGCACGCCAGTGCGGCCGAGCAGTGCAGCAGCCAGTCGTGCCGGGCCCGGGCATGTCCCTGCTCGTGTGCGAGGAGGGCGTCCAGTTGCTGTCCCTTCAGCCGGCGCAGGGCGGCGGTGGTGAGGACGAGCCGGGGTGCCGTGCCGGGCAGCCACCAGGCGTCCGGCCGCTCACCCTCCAGGACGACGAGCCGACCGTTCCCCGGCTCCTCACCCGGCAGCAGCGGGGCCCGCACGAGGAGTTCGGCGCGTCGCCGCCGACGCCGTGCCTGCGCCCGTACGACCTCCCGGACCAGCATCACCGCGGTCCAGACGGCGCCCGACGCGAGCGCGAGCGCTGTCGTCGCCGCCCAGGGGCCGGTCGTACTCAGCGCATAGGCCTCCACGACCGCGCGCGGTGCCGGTGCGAACACATGGCCGCGCACCGCCTGCCAGGCGGCTGCCGCGCTGAGCGTCATCGACAGCGCGCAGCACAGCAGTACGGCCACCACCACGCACTGCCAGACCCACAGGGCAACCACCGGTTCACGGTCCGGCCAGTCGGTCCGGGCGAGCAGCCGTGGGGCCAGGACGGCGGTCAGGGCGCCGAGCAGCAACAGTGCCGCGGGGACCATCATGAGGACACCTTATGAGCGCCGGCTCAGCGGGAGGCTCGCCTTCCCGCAAAGTGACACAGACCACGGGGCTCGTACCGTCCGCGTCCGCCGCCCCCTCACAGCGTCAGCAGCATCGCGACCATGGCGATGCCCATCGACAGCCGGCAGGCCCGCGCCAGCTCGGGCCGGTCGCCCCACCCCACGGTGCGGGGGGCGCCCGCCACGGCCGGGGCAGGTATCAGGCGCACTCCGCCGAGCAGCACATATCCGGTGAAGTAGAGCAGCAGGAGCCCGGTGAGCAGGGGGAGTCCGGCGCCGCCGTGTCCGTGTCCGGGGGCGTCGTTCGGGGTGCCGGCCATGACCACCGCCATGTAGACCATGGCCGAGGCGCCCACCAGGTGGTGCAGATGGCGGGCCCCGCCGCGGGCGGCCCACAGGGCGCGCAGTGCGGCCGCGCCGAACAGGGCCGCGAAGGCGGGCCAGGCCCAGGCCGGCGGTGTGTACACGGCCGTCGGTACGGCCATCGCGGCCATGCCGAAGCCCATCAGCGCCTCGTCTCCCGCGGCCCGGCGCTGTTCCTCGACGGTGCTGCGCAGCCGCAGCAGGCAGTAGGCGCCGGTCACCGCGCACAGCGCGACCAGCAGCCAGCCGGACGCAGCCGGTCCGTGCACGCGCACCTCCCTGCCCGAGGGGCCGTCGACAGGGTGTCGACGGTCGGTCTAGGGATGCCCGGTCCGTACGGCGCGCACGCGAGCGCAAGGGTGTACGCGGGGGGCATTCGCCGGAGCGGGGGCGGCACCGGGAGGCCGTCCCGCCCGATTTCTTTTACTGGTAAAACACCCGTTAAACTGTTTGATATGAGCAGTGCGACCCCCGCCCCCACAACCCAGCGCCTACGCCGGCTCCCGCTCACCGGTGTGCTGCGCCTCGGCCGTCCCTCCGACATCTGGTTCAAGCCCGCGCTGAGCGTGGTCGCCGCGGTCGCCCCGCCCAACCTGACCCTCCTGGCGCTCGGCCGCCTCGACCTGGCCGTCTACACGATGGCCGGATCCCTGTGCGCCCTGTACGCCCACAACCGTCCCTACGCCGCCCGGGCCAGGGCGCTGGCGTGGGTGGTGCTGGGCATGCTCGGCGGGCTCGCCGTCGCCCTGGTCACGGCCTCGCTCACCACGAACGCCGCCGTGCTGGTCACCGTCGGCGCCCTGCTGGCTGCCGTACAGAAGGTGCTGTGCGACGCGACGCGCATCGGACCGCCGGGCAACGTCATCCTCACCTTCGTCAGCTCCGCCGCGCTGTTCGCCCCGCAGACCCTGGCCCAGATCCCCGGCCACCTGGCGCTGGGCGTCGTGGCGGGCGTCTGGTCCTGGCTCGTCTGCATGGCGCCGGCCCTGGTCCGCCCGTACGGCCCGGAGCGCCGCGCCACCGCACACGCCCTGAACGCCGCCGCCGCGTACGCCGACACCCGCGGCACCGGAGACGCGCACGCCCGGGCCGTCGCGGCCGCCGCCGTGCAGGCCGCCTGGCAGTCGCTGCTGTCCGTCCGCGCCCGCTCCACGACCCGGCGTGCCCTGCAGCGTCTCGTCGTCCGCGCCGAGGCAGCCCTGGCAGCGCCCGCCGACACGGATCCGGCATGCCTGCGTGCCTGGGCCCGTGAACTGCGCGGCACCCGGTCCGTGCCGCACCCGGGTGACGTGGACGCCGACGAACTGCTCGGCGTGGACATCGACCTCGCTGCCCCGAAGCAGCCGCTGCGGCGCGCCCTCGCGCCCCTCGCCCCGATCGCCCTGCGTACCGCCCTCGGCTGCGCCCTCGCCGGATACGCCTCCCTCGCCCTCGGTATCGGCCGCCCGTACTGGGCCCTGGTCACCGCCGCCGCCCTCTACCAGGCCAACCTCACGCTCACCTGGAGCCGGGGCGTGCAGCGCGTCGTCGGCAACCTCGCGGGGGCCCTCCTCTTCGCCGCCGTCGCCCCGCTCGCCCACCTCGGCCCCGCGGCCCTCGTGCTGTGCTGTCTCGCCTTCAACTTCGGGGCGGAGGCGCTGATCGGCCGCAACTACTGGCTCGGCAGTGTCTGCGTGACCCCGATGGCGCTGCTCATCACCGAGTTCACCGGGTTCCAGGACCCCGGAACGCTGATCGTCGAGCGGGTCGTCGACACCCTCGTCGGCGCGCTGGTCGGCCTCGTGGCCGCCGTCGCCGTCACCAACCGGCGTGCGGGCGACCGCCTCGAACGTGCCGTGGCCGTCGCCGAGCGCGCCCGGGAGCGCACCGCCCGCCTGCTGGCCGAGCCGCACCCGGACGCCGGTGCTCTTCAGGCCGCCCGCCGAAGCCTCGCCGCCGCCCTGGCCGACCTGCGCGCCACCGCGGATGCCGCGTCCGGCGAGTGGTGGCAGCGGGCCCTGCCCCAGGAGCGGGTCGTGCTCGTCGAGCAGTCGGGACACCGTACGCTCGCGGCGACGGTACGGCGCCAAGGCCCGGACCTGGACCGGGACACGGGTATGACGACGGAGGACGCACGGCCATGACGGGGACGAACCGGCGGCGGACGACCGGGCACGAGACGACCGGCGCGACGGGGCGCGACGCCGGTGCTGCGCGGGGCGACACGGTCGCCGCGGTCGTCCGGCAGTGGCAGTCCGTGCGTCCCGACCTCGACACCGGCCCCATGGAGATCATCGGCCGGGTCAACCGCTGTGCGGCCCTGCTCCAGCAGGCCGAGGACGCACCGTTGCGCCGGGCCGGGCTCAGCCGGCCCGAGTTCGACCTGCTCGGCGCGTTGCGCCGCACCGGTCACGAGCTGACGCCGGGCGAACTGGCCCGGGAGACCTTCTCCTCCGGTGCCGCCGTCACCAAACGCCTCAAGCACCTCACCGAACGTGGCTTCGTGGAGCGACGCGGTGACGCCCGTGACCGCCGCGTCGCCCACCTTCGCCTCACGGACGCCGGACGCGACCTGGTCGACGCGATCCTGCCCGAGCAGCTCGCCTACGAGACCGCTGTTCTGTCCGGCATGGGCACCCCGGCGCAGGGCGAACTCGCCGCGCTGCTGGGTGAGTTGCTCGAGCAGCTGGAGGGGCGGCTCGGGGCACTGCGGGTCTGAGCGGCCACCCGGCGTTCACGACGGTGCGCTCAGAGCACGTCGAGCCGGTCGGTGCGCAGCCGCTCCAGACCGGCCCCGACCGACTGCACGAGGCTCTTGCGGTGGTTGCCCGCGGCATTGACGTCACCGTCGCGGATACCGCAGGTGTACTTGCCGGCCGGCACGAACTGGTCGCGCCGCCCTTCAGCAGGGCGCCGAGACTCGGCTCGCTCATGCGCAGTGCAACGCACGGTGCTCTCCCCTTCGGGCCCCTCGGGCGGATCGTGCTCACGACGCCAGGAGCTCGAGCACACTCCGGTGCAAACGCCCCGGTTCAGCCCTCGTGGCCTGCGAGATACACGCCGAAGACGGCACCCTGTGGATCGCGCAGCACCGCGATGCGCGGTCCGTCCGGCACGGAGGTGGGCTCCATGAGGGCCGTGCCGCCCGCCCCGGTCGCCGCGGCGGTGGTGTCGTCCACGTCGGCCACGGCGAAGTACGGCAGCCAGTGCGGCGGCACCTCGTGCGGGAACTTGTCGTCCATGGTCATCATGCCGCCGAAGTCCACCCCGGCGATGCCCCACTGGGTGTAGTGCTCCGAGGCGTTGACGGTCCAGCCGAAGACGGTGGTGTAGAAGTCCCGCGCCCGCGCGGGCTCCCGGGTCATCAGCTCCACCCAGCCGAGCGAGCCCGGCGCGTTGAACAGCCCGGCGCCCTCGAAGGCGCGGGGCTGCCACAGGGTGAAGGCGGCGCCGGACGAGTCGGCGGCCACCGCGAAACGGCCCATGTCGAACACGTCCATCGGCCCCAACAGCACCGTCCCGCCGGCCGCCGTGATCTCCCGTGCGCTCTCGTCCGCGTCCCGGACCGAGAACGACACGGTCCAGGCGACCGGCTGTCCCTCCTGGTACAGCGGCGACAGCGCGGCGACCGGTGCGTCGCCCAGATACGCGACCGTGTAGCCGCCGGCCTCCTGACGTGGATCCGTCTCGGCCCGCCAGCCGAACAGCTCGCCGTAGAACCGCTTGGCGGACTCCAGATCGCTGGTCCCCAACTCGGCCCAGCAGGGCCCGCCGACCACCGGCTTGTCGAGCCTCATCCGACGTCCCTTCCGCAGCGCGAACCCACACCAGCACGCTAGCGCCGCCCACTGACAGCGGCCATCCGGGACTCCCTCGCGCCGGGCGCCGCGCCCGGCGCACGCTCACCGGGGATCAGGTCCCGGGCCGGTACCGGATCGGATGGTCCGCGGGCACCTCCACCAGCACGATCGGCGTGCCGTCCGGATCCGCGATCCACATCTCGATCAGCCCCCACGGCTCGCGCAGCGGCGGCCGCACGATGTCGACGCCCTTGGCCCGCAGCTCCTCCTCGGCCGCGGTCACGTCGTCGACCTGGAGCCAGAGCCGTACGGCCGGGGACGGCGGGGTCTCGGACCGGCCCGAGATCTCCAGGAAGCCGCCGCCGAGGAAGTAGACGGTGCCGCGGTCCGGCCCCGTACCGAACTCGCGGTAGACGGCGAGGCCCAGCTGTTCGCCGTAGAAGACTCGGGACCGCTCGGCGTCGGTGGGGCGGAGCAGGGTCCGGCTGCTGAGTACGTGCACCATGCACCCGGAGCCTAGTGGGAGGGCTACTCTCGTCCGTGCCCGAGCCACGCCCGAGAAACCGGAGAGACGCTCCCATGGACACCGCCGCCACCGCTGCCACCGGACTGATCTTCCGCGACGCCACCGACGCCGACGTCGAGGCGCTGGTCGCGCTGATCGAGTCGGCGTACCGGGGCGACTCCAGCCGGGCCGGATGGACCACCGAGGCGGACATCCTTCAGGGACAGCGGACCGACCCCGAAGGCGTCCGGGCCGTGATCAAGTCGCCCGACAGCAGGCTGCTGACGGTGGAGCGGGACGGGGCGGTCGTCGCCTGCTGCCAGCTCGAGCACCGCGGTGACCATGCCTACTTCGGGATGTTCGCGGTCAGCCCGCGGCTCCAGGGCGCCGGCCTCGGCAAGGTGATCATCGCCGAGGCGGAGCGGCAGGCCCGCGCGACCTGGGGCGTGACGCAGATGCACATGACCGTGATCTCCGTACGCGAGGACCTCATCGCCTGGTACGAGCGGCGCGGTTACCGCCGTACCGGAAAGATGACGCCGTTCCCGTACGGCGACGAGCGGTTCGGCATCCCGCAGCGCGACGACCTGCAGTTCGAGCTGCTGGTCAAGGAACTCGCCTGAGCCGTACGCCGCGGTGTCTCAGGCCGTGAACCGGCCGGTGCGTTTGATCTCCGGGTAGTCGGTCGTCGCTCCGTCCAGCTCCAGCGCGCGGACGAGGCGCAGGTGTTCCTGCGTGTTCACCACCCAGCCGATGATCCGCAGGCCGGCCTCGCGCGCGTGCTCCACGACCTCCAGGGTGAGCCGGCGGATGTTCAGGCAGACGGTCGCCGCCCCGGCCTCGACGGCGCGCTCCACGATGTCGGTGCCGTACCGGCTGCCGATCAGCGCGGTCCGCACCCCGGGCAGCAGCCGGGCGATCTCGGCGATGGCCTCGTCGTGGAACGAGGACACCTCGATCCGCTCCACCAGGTCCCGTTCGCGCATGACCTCCGCCAGCGCCCGCGCGGCGGCCACGTCCTTGATCTCGGCCTGCAGCGGCGCGTCGACCGCGTCCAGGACCTCCTTGAACACCGGGATCCGTTCGCCCTGTCCGGCGTCCAGGGCCCGCAGCTCGGCGAGGGTCTTCTCGGCGACCGGACCGGTGCCGTCGGTCGTACGGTCCACCTCGGTGTCGTGCAGCACGACGAGGGCGCCGTCCTTGCTGAGGTGCAGATCGAGTTCGATGACGTCGAGGCCGGCCTGTTCGGCGGCGACGAAGGAACGCAGGGTGTTCTCGGGTGCGACACCCATGACTCCGCGGTGACCGATGGTGAGGAAGTTCAAGGTCCGACTCGCTTCCTTTGACGGCGGCGGCAGGGATCGCGCGGACCGGGACGGCCCTGGGCGCGACAGGGCCGCAGCCTAGTGGCCTGTCCCGTCGATGAACCCCTGCCTACACGTCGGTATCGGAACGACGGCGGGGCGGACGTGGTGCCCTCTCGGCCGGCGTTCCCCGGCGGCGGCGGCGCTCCGGTGGCCGACAGGAAAAAGTTCGGTAACGATGGGGATGCACAGGATAATTTCCCGCAGCTCCCCTTGCTGGGAGAAACCGCCTATGCATACGGTGTGCTTACGCAAGGTTCTCCAGTGGAGGATGGGACATGACGGAAATTCTTGTGCAGGCGGGTGCGGAGGAGCAGGTTCCTCCCGTGGCCAGGGTGGTGGAGCATCCGGCGTGGCCCGTGCTCAAGGATGCCGTGGAGCAGATCCGGCCATGGCAGTCCAAGGACGGATCGATCGACTTCGACGCCGAGGGCGCCCCGGCCCCCGCGGACGCCGAGCTCGCCGTGCGCCGGATCGCCGACGCCGTCGAGGAACTGTCCCCGCTGCTCCCGCACGACGCCGCCTACCACGCGGCGCTGGTGAAGGACCTGCGCCGCTGGGCCGACGACGGCTTCAAGGTGCCCGACTTCCTCGACTCGCTGCTCGCCTTCCAGCCCGCGGCGAACCGCCGGGACGGCCTGCAGCACCTGGTCGTCTTCCCGATGTACACCCAGAACGGCAACCCCGACCGCAACTTCGAGGCGGTCGTGCTGCGCATGGTCTGGCCGGACTGGCTGGCCGAACTGGAGCGCACCCGCTACGACAACCCGCTGTTCTGCGGCATCAAGTTCGAGGACTTCACGGCGGGCTACGACACCAACTCCGCCGTCCTCTTCCCCGAGACCATCGCCGTGCGCGAGGCCCCCGAGCGCTTCACCTGGGGCGGCATCTTCTGCGACCGCGAGGCCGCCCGCTTCCGCCGCGTCACCGCGGCCGCCGTCGACACCCTCGGCCTGGAACTGCCCGAGGACATCGCCGCGATGGTTCACGACCAGAAGCGCAGCGAAGAGGCCTTCGTGCTGTGGGACATGGTCCACGACCGCACCCACAGCCACGGCGACCTGCCCTTCGACCCGTTCATGATCAAGCAGCGCCAGCCGTTCTGGATGTACGGCCTGGAGGAGCTGCGCTGCGACCTCACCGCCTTCAAGGAGGCCGTGAAGCTTCAGACCGAGGGCGTCCCGCAGGCCCGTGACGTGCAGTACGCGGTGCTCTTCGACCGCATGTTCCGCTTCCCGGTCACCGGCGAGCGCGTGCGCAACTACGACGGCCTCGGCGGCCAGCTCCTCTTCGCCTACCTGCACAAGCACGACGTCGTCCGCTGGACCGACAACAAGCTGTCCATCGACTGGCAGCGCGCCCCGCAGGTCACCAACCAGCTGTGCGCCGAGATCGAGCAGCTGTACCGGGACGGCATCGACCGCCCGAAGCTCGTGCACTGGTTCGCCGGGTACGAGCTGGTCTCGACCTATCTCGCCCCGCACCCGGGCTCCAAGTGGGCCAAGGGCCCCGACGCCCTGGACCTGACCCAGCCGCCGCGCAAGCTCGTCGATGATGTGCTTCCGGACGAGTTTCCGCTGAGCATGTTCTATGAGGCGCTGTCCAAGAAGCTGAAGAACGTGATTGCGTCGACCAGGGGCATCACTGCGGACAGCACCGAGCGGGTCGCCGCGTGAGCGATCTCGTCCAGAACACTGCTCAGGAGGCGAGGATCATGGGGAACGGCGCTCTCAGCGGTGCGGTGGTCGCGGTGGCCGGCGCGGGTGGACCCGCCGGGCGGGCGGCGCTGCTCAGGCTGGCCGAGGCGGGGGCGACCGTCGTCGGCGCGGACAACGACCCGGAGCGGCTGGCGGAAGCCGTGGACGCGGCCAGCTACGCGCACGGCGGCGCCACCGTCGTCGGCGACACGGTGGACCTGCTCGACCGGCAGGCCTCCCAGGACTGGGCCAACCGCATCGAGAAGGACTTCGGTCGTGTCGACGGCCTGGTCCACCTCGTCGGCGGCTGGCGCGGCAGCGAGACGTTCACCAAGACCAGCCTCGACGACTGGGACTTCCTCGAGCTGCTGCTGGTCCGCACCGTGGCGCACACCTCCCTCGCCTTCCACGAGGCGCTGCAGCGCAGCGACCGCGGCCGGTACGTCCTGATCAGCGCCGCGGGAGCCACCAAGCCCTCCGCCGGCAACGCCGCCTACGCCGGCGCCAAGGCCGCCGCCGAGGCGTGGACGCTGGCCCTGGCCGACTACTTCCGCAAGGCGGGGGGGCCGGAGGGGCCGACGTCCGCGGCTGTCATCCTGGTGGTGAAGGCGCTGGTGCACGACGCGATGCGCGCCGAGCGACCCAACGCGAAGTTCGCGGGCTTCACCGACGTCAAGGACCTGGCGGAGGCCATCGTCGGCGTCTGGGACAAGCCCGCCGCAGAAGTGAACGGAAACCGTCTGTGGCTGACCGAGAAGCCGTGAACCCCCCGAAGACCGACGCGTGTCGCCATCACGACCCGGAGGTCCGCGGTTTCGCCAGTGACAACTACGCCGGGGCCCACCCCGAGGTGCTCGCCGCCCTGGCCCTGGCCAACGGCGGCCACCAGGTCGCGTACGGCGAGGACGCGTACACCGAGAACCTCCAGCGGATCGTCCGCAGCCACTTCGGGGCCACGGCGGAGGCCTTCCCGGTCTTCAACGGCACCGGCGCCAACGTCGTCGCACTCCAGGCGGTCACCGACCGCTGGGGTGCGGTGATCTGCGCGGAGAGCGCGCACATCAACGTCGACGAGGGTGGCGCGCCCGAGCGGATGGGCGGCCTGAAGCTGCTCACCGTCCCCACACCCGACGGCAAGCTCACCCCCGAGCTGATCGACCGGCAGGCGTACGGCTGGGAGGACGAGCACCGCGCGATGCCGCAGGTCGTCTCGATCACCCAGAGCACCGAACTCGGCACCCTTTACACGCCCGACGAGATCCGCGCCATCTGCGAGCACGCCCACGCGCACGGCATGAAGGTCCACCTCGACGGCTCCCGGATCGCCAACGCGGCCGCCTCCCTGAACGTGCCGATGCGCACGTTCACCAACGCGGTCGGCGTGGACATCCTCTCCCTCGGCGGGACCAAGAACGGCGCCCTGTTCGGCGAGGCGGTCGTCGTCATCGACCAGGACGCCGTCAGCCACATGAAGCACCTGCGCAAGCTGTCCATGCAGCTCGCCTCCAAGATGCGCTTCGTGTCGGTGCAGTTGGAGGCGCTGCTCGCCAAGGACCTGTGGCTGCGCAACGCCCGCCACTCCAACGAGATGGCCCAGCGCCTCGCCGAGGGAGTCCGCGCCGTGCACGGTGTCGAGATCCTCTACCCGGTGCAGGCCAACGCGGTCTTCGCCCGCCTGCCGCACGACGTGAGCGAGCGCCTGCAGAAGCGGTTCCGCTTCTACTTCTGGGACGAGGCAGCCGGCGACGTCCGCTGGATGTGCGCCTTCGACACGACGGAGGAGGACGTGGACGCGTTCGTGGCGGCGCTCAAGGAGGAGATGGCTCGATAGCGCCTCCTTGCGTGGGCATGCGCCTCCGTATAGATATGCGGCAACCCGAAAAGTCATTGACGCTTGGGTGGCCGCATTTCTATGCTCTGCGGGCATGGAGCTGATCCAGGAAACCCCGGACCTGTCCGCCTACTTGGCAGCCGACGAGGCCATCGACCATGACCGTCCGCGGGTGAGGGACACGGCGGCCCGGCTCGCGGCGGCAGCATCGGACTCGTATGACTATGCGCGCATGGCGTTCGAGTTCGTGCGTGACACCATTCCGCACTCGCAGGACTCCGGTGATCCCCGCGTCACCTGGCGCGCGTCCGACGTGCTGGAGCAGGGGACGGGCATCTGCTACGCCAAGGCCCACGCGCTGGCGGCGCTGCTGCGGGCCGAGGACATCCCGACGGCGCTCTGCTACCAGCGGCTGGCGCACGACGACGGCGACGGGCATGTCGTGCACGGGCTTGTCGCCGTACGGTTCAACGGCGCCTGGCACCGGCAGGACCCGCGCGGCAACAAGGCGGGCGTGGACGCCCGGTTCTCCCTCGGCGGGGAGCGCCTGGCCTTCACGCCCGATGCGAAGTCCGGCGAGTCGGACTATCCGGTGCTGTACGCGAAACCGCACCCGGTTGTCCTCGGCGCCCTGCGGGCCGCCCCCGACCGGCCGTACCTGTGGAAGACGCTCCCCACCGCACTCTGAGGTCCAGGAACGGTCAGCGGGCCTCGGCCGCGCGTACCTCCTCCGGAGTCGGCGCCGTGCCGCCGAGATGGGCCGGCAGCCACCACGTGTCGTCCGGGCCCTTGGGGCGTACCGGGTAGGCACGCTGGGCGGCCTCCAGCAGTTCCTGGACCCGCTCGCGCAGCTGCCGGGTGATCGCGCCGGCGTACTTGTCGCGCGAGGCCTCGAGCGCCTCGCCGACCCGGATCGTGATCGGCGTGTGGCTGCGCCGGAAGTTGCGCGGGTGGCCCTTGGTCCACAGCCGCTGCGTGCCCCACACGGCCATCGGGACGAGCGGGACGCCCGCCTCCTGGGCCAGTCGGGCGGCGCCGGACTTGAAGCCCTTCAGGGTGAACGACTGCGAGATCGTGGCCTCGGGGAACACGCCGACCACCTCGCCGGAGCGCAGTGAGTCCAGGGCGTGCGCGTAGGCCGCCTCACCCTGCTTGCGGTCCACCGGGATGTGCTTCATGCCGCGCATCAGCGGGCCGGAGATCTTGTGCCGGAAGACGGACTCCTTCGCCATGAAACGCACCAGGCGCTTCTGGGGGAGCGCGGCCAGGCCGTTGAAGATGAAGTCCAGATAGCTGATGTGATTGCTCACCAGCACGGCGCCGCCCGAGCGCGGGATGTTCTCCGACCCCTTGCAGTCGATCTTGAGGTCCCAGGCCTTGAACATCGTGAGGGCGAGACCGACGACGGGGCGGTAGACGAGTTCTGCCATGGGCGGCGTGGACCCTTCCTGCTCTGCCTGGGAAGGGATTCCCGGCGGAAAAGCTACGGAGCCGTAGGTTTACGGCATCTCGCAGATCGTGCCCCAAGAACGGCCGGGGAGCCAGCCCTCGTGCCCGGCCGACACGAGATCCTCGTCACGTCGGCCGGTGATCCACCTCGTGCTTTTAACGGTCTTTTACTTTGCGCGTACCGCCACTCGTTGGGCCATCAGGTACAACTCGCATCCCGGGCAGCACCCGAACGCGGCATTGAGGAAGGCGGCGCCGAGCGCCGAACCGCGGCCCTCTCACGTCGATGTCCATGAAGCCGGCATCCCGCAGCGGACCCGCTTCCGGGAGGTGGGAATCTTTGCGGTCTCGTGAACGCTTGTGCAGGTGATGGCGGGGCTTGTGGTGTGCCTTGCGGTGCTCGCGGCGGTGAGCGTCCACGGCGTGCTGCACCGGTGGCGGAACGGGAGAGTGTGCGTGCGCGGGCGTGACGAGGGGAAGCGGCTCGGTGCGGCCGAGCTGGGCGCGGAACTCGGCGATCGGGCCACGCTGGTGCAGTTCTCCAGCGCCTTCTGCGCACCCTGCCGGGCGACCCGGCGCATTCTCGACGAGGTGGCCGGTCTGGTCCCCGGCGTCACCCATGTCGAGATCGATGCCGAGGCCCACCTGAACCTCGTCCGCACCCTCGACATCCTCAAGACGCCGACCGTGCTGGTGCTGGACGCCGACGGCCGTGTCGTGCGGCGGGCCACGGGGCAGCCGCGCAAGGCCGATGTGATCGCCGCACTGGGGGAGGCGGTCTGAGTGCCGATGCTCAGGAGGCCGTTTCCGCATGCCGGAACGAACTTGACTGCGTACACCACCTATCGTCAGCCTGGCCGTATGCCTTCGGAACTCCTTCTCTTCGGGCGGGTCCATGTCGACCTCGTCCGCACCGCGAGCGCGTGCTGTCCGGGCTGTTGAACCGCCCCGGACTGCTCCCTCGCCCCTGACAGAAGGTCAACTTCATGACGGCCATCCCCGGCCTAGCCGCCCCCCGTACCGCCTCCCCCGACCTGCTCCGTGCCGTCTTCCGTCGGCACGCGGCCGGAGTGGCGGTGATCACCGCGCGGGGCGACGACGGCCCGGTCGGCTTCACCGCCACGTCCCTCACGTCGGTCTCCGTGGAGCCGCCGATGCTCTCCTTCGGGATCGGTACGGGCTCCTCCAGTTGGGCGGCGATCTCCGAGGCCGAGCACGTGGGGGTCCACATACTCGGCGAGCACCAGCAGGAGTTGGCCGCCACCTTCGCCCGGAGCGGCGCCGACCGGTTCGGCGCTCCCACCGGCTGGCGCGAGGGCCCTGAAGGCGTTCCCGTGCTCGACGACGTGCTGGCCTGGCTGGTGGGCCGGGTCCACGCGCGCGTGCCCGCCGGCGACCATCACCTCGTGCTCGCGGAGGTCGTTCTCGGTGATCCGGCCGGGGCGGGCCGCCCGCTTCTGTACCACCAGGGGCGCTTCAATGCCCTGCGTGACTGAGCGCGGTCCGACCGCCCTGCGAAGCCGTCCGGTTCCGGTTACGCTGCGTTGCGAAGGTCACAGTTCAAAGCGCTTGCTTAGCGGGAACGAACTGGGTGTACTGACGAGTAATATTTCGTTCGGAGGCGAGGGTCGCCCCGACCGGGATCGGCCGCTTCAGGCGCCTATGCTGCCTGCAAGCAGGCAGCCGAGAAATGACGATGCAGTAGGAGAGCCGGCGTGAGCTTGAGGATCGTTGTCACTGTGAAGTACGTGCCCGACGCCACTGGCGACCGGCACTTCGCCGATGACCTGACCGTCGACCGGGACGACGTGGACGGTCTGCTCTCCGAACTGGACGAGTACGCGGTCGAGCAGGCGCTGCAGATCGCCGAGGACGCGGACGACGCCGAGGTCACCGTCCTGACCGTGGGCCCGGAGGACGCCAAGGACGCGCTGCGCAAGGCCCTGTCCATGGGTGCCGACAAGGCGATCCACGTCGAGGACGACGACCTGCACGGCACCGACGCCATCGGCACCTCGCTGGTGCTGGCCAAGGCGATCGAGAAGGCGGGCTACGACCTGGTCATCTCCGGCATGGCCTCCACCGACGGCACCATGGGCGTCGTCCCGGCCCTGCTGGCCGAGCGTCTGGGCGTCCCGCAGGTGACCCTGCTGTCCGAGGTCTCCGTCGAGGACGGCACGGTCAAGGGCCGCCGCGACGGCGACGCCGCCTCCGAGCAACTGGAGGCCTCCCTGCCGGCCGTCGTGTCGGTCACCGACCAGTCCGGCGAGGCGCGTTACCCGTCCTTCAAGGGCATCATGGCCGCCAAGAAGAAGCCGGTTCAGTCCTGGGACCTGTCCGACCTGGACATCGAGGCCGAGGAGGTCGGTCTCGAGGGCGCCTACACCACCGTGGACGCCGCGACCGAGCGTCCGGCCCGCACGGCCGGCACGATCGTCAAGGACGAGGGCGAGGGCGGCAAGCAGCTCGCTGAGTTCCTCGCGAGCCAGAAGTTCATCTGAGCTCGAATTCGCTGACCGCCCCTCATACTTCGCAAGCAGGAGAGAAGAAGTCCCATGGCTGAAGTTCTCGTCTACGTCGACCACGTGGACGGTGCCGTCCGCAAGCCCACCCTGGAGCTGCTGACCCTGGCCCGCCGCATCGGCGAGCCCGTCGCCGTCGCCCTGGGCAACGGCGCCGCCGACACCGCCGCCACGCTCGCCGAGCACGGCGCGGTCAAGGTGCTCACCCACGACGCCGCCGAGTACGCCGACTACCTGGTCGTACCGAAGGTGGACGCCCTGCAGGCCGCCGTCGGGGCCGTCTCCCCGGCCGCGGTGCTGGTGCCCTCCTCCGCCGAGGGCAAGGAGATCGCCGCCCGTCTGGCGCTGCGCATCGGCTCCGGCATCATCACCGACGCCGTCGACCTGGAGGCCGGCGACGAGGGTCCGGTGGCCACCCAGTCGGTGTTCGCCGCGTCCTTCACCACCAAGTCCCGGGTCTCCAAGGGCACCCCGGTCATCACGGTCAAGCCGAACTCGGCCGCCGTGGAGGCCGCCCCGGCCGCAGGCAGCGTCGAGGCGCTGTCGGTGACCTTCTCCGACCAGGCCACCGGCACCAAGGTCACCGCGCGCACCCCGCGTGAGTCGACCGGGCGTCCGGAGCTGACCGAGGCCGCGATCGTCGTCTCCGGCGGCCGTGGCGTCAACGGCGCGGAGAACTTCGCGATCATCGAGGCCCTCGCCGACTCCCTCGGCGCGGCCGTCGGTGCCTCGCGTGCCGCGGTGGACGCGGGCTGGTACCCGCACACCAACCAGGTCGGCCAGACCGGCAAGTCCGTCTCGCCGCAGCTGTACATCGCCTCCGGCATCTCCGGCGCGATCCAGCACCGCGCCGGTATGCAGACCTCGAAGACGATCGTGGCCGTCAACAAGGACCCCGAGGCCCCGATCTTCGAGCTCGTCGACTACGGCGTCGTCGGCGACCTCTTCGACGTCGTCCCGCAGCTCACCGAGGAGATCAAGGCCCGCAAGGGCTGATCGTCCGCAGGCTGTACGAGGCCCCCGTGACCACGCGCCGGTCACGGGGGCCTCGGCTCATCCCAGGGTCAGCGACGCCTGGACCGGCAGATGGTCGCTCGGGAACTGCCCGTCCACGGAGAAGGTGTTGATGTCCGCCCGGTGCACGGTGACGCCCGGCGTGGCCAGAATCCAGTCGATGCGGTCGCCGCCCGGTGTCAGCGGCCGGTAACCGTGGAACGTCGCGTACAGCGCGCTGCGCTCGGCCGCCGTCTCCCAGGTGTCGACGAGCCCGGCGCCCAGCATCGTGTCGTAGACCGGGTCCTTGTGGGCCGCAACGTTGAAGTCGCCGGTCACCAGCAGCGGCAGCGAACGGTCCAGCCCGGAGATCCGCTGCACGGTCAGGTCGGCGGCACGCGCGCGTGCGTCCTGGCTGCGGTTGTCGAGGTGGGTGTTGAGGAAGTAGAACTCCCGGCCGGTGTCCCGCAGATCGCGGAAGCGGACCCAGGTGACCATGCGGATGGACCCGCCGCCCCAGGTGTTCGACCCGATCACCTCCGGGGTGTCGGAGAGCCAGAAGTGGTCGTACTCGACGGGGGCGAGACGGCGCGTGTCGTAGAAGATCGCCATGAACTCGTCGCGGCTGCCGCCCGCACGGCCCGTGCCGATCCAGTCGTAGTGCGGCCCGAGAGCGGCCTCGATGTCCTGCAGTTGCTGGTAGAGGCCCTCCTGGGTGCCGATGACGTGCGGGCGCTCGCGGCGCAGCAGTTCGCGCATCACCGGTCTGCGCACCGCCCAGCTGTTCGGTTCACTGGTGCTCGCGAAGCGCAGGTTGAAGGACATGGCCTCCAGGTGCAGGCCGGCGGAAACCTCGGCCGACGCGGGAAACGGGGACAGTGCTGTACTGGACAGGGGCAGGGCGACCGCTGCGGCTAACGCGGTCTTCAGGCCCAGACGGCGCGTGACTCGGCTGTGGTTCGGCACGGTGGCTCCTTCGTTGGGGACTGCCGGGCGGAGTCGTGCGTACCGAAGTGTTCTACCGCCGTATGAGATGAGCGTGAACATGCCGAAAGTTCGCGGTGGCACCGTAAGGAAGCGGTGTTGACCAGGCGGAAGGTCCCCGGATAACTTCGTTCTACGGATTGTTGATTCCGTAAAGCGGAAAACTGGAGGGTGTGGGATGGGTCAGGGGCAGCAGGAGCAGGTGGCGACGAGCCTGGCGGCCACGGTCAGCGAGGAGATCAGCGCCTCCCTCGCACCGGTCGACGCCGAACTGGAGCGCCGCTACCCCGGAGACCCCGGCACTCGCCAGCCCGTCCACACCGTCTACGTCCCCGGCGACGCCTTCGCCGCCGATATCATCCGCTCCTGGGGCGAGCAGGCCCTTGCCGCCCTCGACGCACACGCACCGGACGCCGCCTCCTTCGCGGCCGTCCTCGGCCTCCCCGACGACCTCGCCGAGCCCGTCCACGACCGGGTCCGCGCCAAGCTGGAGCGTGAGCCGATCGAAGACCTGCGCGTCGACTTCGAGGACGGCTACGGCCCCCGCCCCGACGCCGAGGAGGACGAGACGGCCGCCCGCGCCGCCCGGCTGATCGCGGAGGCGTACGAAAACGGCACCGCGGCCCCGTACATGGGCATCCGCATGAAGTGCATGGAGGCCGCCGTCCGGGACCGGGGCATCCGCACCCTCGACATCTTCCTCACCGGCCTGATGAAGGCCGGCGGCCTGCCCGACGGGCTGGTCCTCACCCTGCCCAAGGTCACCTACCCCGAGCAGGTCACCGCCATGGTCCGGCTCCTCGAGGCCTTCGAGAAGGCGCACGCGCTGGAGCCCGGGCGGCTCGGCTTCGAGATACAGATCGAGACCAGCCAGTCCATCCTCGCCACCGACGGCACCGCCACCGTCGCCCGGATGATCCAGGCCGCCGAGGGCCGCGCCACCGGACTGCACTACGGCACCTTCGACTACAGCGCCTGCCTCGGTGTCTCCGCCGCCTACCAGGCCGGCGACCACCCGGCTGCCGACCACGCCAAGGCGATCATGCAGGTCGCCGCCGCGGGCACCGGCGTCCGTGTGTCGGACGGCTCCACCAACGTCCTGCCGGTCGGCCCGACCGAGCAGGTCCACGACGCCTGGCGCCTGCACTACGGCCTCACCCGCCGCGCCCTGGCCCGCGCCTACTACCAGGGCTGGGACATGCACCCCGGTCACCTCCCGACCCGCTACGCGGCCGTCTACGCCTTCTACCGCGAGGGCTTCGAACAGGCCGCCGCCCGCCTCGCCCGCTACGCGGGCCGCATCGGCGGCGACGTCATGGACGAGCCGGCCACCGCCAAGGCCCTTGGCGGCTACCTGCTGCGCGGCCTGGACTGCGGGGCTCTCGACATCGCCGAGGTCGCCCGGCTGACCGGCCTGACCCGGATCGACCTGGAGGGCTTCGCGGCGCCCCGGCGGGGCGATCTGACGGCCTCGGCCAAGTAGCGGCTCACAACTTACGCCCCGGTACCCGGACTCCCGGTCTGCTGAGCTCGTACGTACCGCTCCAGGCCGGAGGCCGTTACCAGCTTCTCCTCGGCGAACAGCCGAGTGCCCCGCTCGCACAACTGCCGGTCGGCGCGGGCCCGTGCGCAGAACTCCGCGGGCGTGGCGCCGAACAGCTTTCGCAACCGGGGCAGGGTGACGAGGAGTTCGGTGAGCAGGGCGCGCTGCCCGGGATGCGTGCGGGGCGCGGGGGAGCCGTTGTGCAGGACGCCATGGCGGTTGACGTACACGTACGCGCCGGGCAGCGGCTCGCCGTTCTCCAACTCGATCCGCACCTCGGGCGCGGGCAGCCAGGCGCGGGCGAAGTTGCCGTGCGGCAGCGGCACGCCCTCACTCGTATCGATCACCGCGAGCTGCTCGGCGTCGAGCCAGGTGATGAACAACTCCCGTACGACTCCCGGCGCGTCGAAGGGGGAGGCGCTCACATAGCCGAGGCGGCTCACGTGGGCGGAGACACCCACGTCGATGCCGGTGACCCGGACCTTGACCATCGGGACGGGCGAGGTGATCCCGAACTCGGCCATCTTGTGGCGCAGTTGGCCGGGGCAGGCGTTGGAGCCGACGGCGAGGACCGGGGTGCGGTCCTCGTGCACCAGACGGGTGAGCGGCAGCAGCCGGTCCCCGTCGAGCAGCCCCGACATCTGCGGCCAGGCACCCGGATAGCTCAGTGGACGGTCGCGGGGCGCTTCCGCCAGCCCCAGCGCCTCCAGGGTGCGGCCGGGCCCGTCATGCCGTTGCTGCTTCGAGTGGTCCTCCATCGGCCGCTCAGTCCGCCGGCGGCAGCTCGCCCGAGCCGCGGGTGATCAGCCGGGTCGGCAGTTCGATGCGCTCCGGGACGACGAGCGAGCCGTCCAGCTGGCGGAACAGCCGCTCCGCGGCAGTGCGGCCGAGGGCGGCCGCGTCCTGGGCGACGACGGTGACGCCCGGCTGGAGCAGATCGGCGAGTTCGATGTCGTCGAATCCGACCAGGGCGACCTGCCGGGACTGCTCGGCCAGCACACGGATCACGGTGACCGTCACGCGGTTGTTGCCCGCGAAGACCGCGGTGACCGGGGCGGGGCCGGAGAGCATCTCCTCGGCCGCCCGGCGCACCCGGCGCGGATCGGTGATGCCCAGGGACATCCAGGACTCCTCGACGGGTATGCCGGCGTCCTCCATCGCCGCCCGGTAGCCGCGCAGCCGCTCCGCGGCGGTGTGGATACGGGGCATGTCGCCGATGAAACCGATCCGCCGGTGACCGTGCGCGATCAGGTGCGCGACGCCGTCCCGGGCGCCGCCGTAGCTGTCCGACAGGACGACATCGGCGTCGATCTTCCCGGCCGGACGGTCCACGAACACCGTGGCGACGCCCGCCTTGAGCTCGGGTTCCAGATAGCGGTGGTCGTCACCGGCCGGGATGACGACCAGCCCGTCCACCCGCCGCGCGCACAGCGCCAGCACCAGCTCCTGCTCGCGCTCGGGGTCCTCGGCGCTGGAACCGTTGATCAGCAGGGCGCCGTGGGCGCGCGCCACCTCCTCGACCGCACGGCTGAGCGGCCCGTAGAACGGGTCGGCCAGGTCCTCCAGGACCAGCCCGATGCTGGCCGTACGGCCCTTGCGCAGCACCCGCGCGCTGTCGTTGCGCCGGAAGCCGAGCGCCTCGATGGCCTCCTGGACACGGCGCTCGGTCTCCGGCGTGACCCCCGGTTCACCGTTGACGACCCGGGAGACCGTCTTCAGTCCGACCCCGGCACGGGCCGCGACGTCCTTCATGGTCGGCCGGTTGCCGTAGCGGTTCGCGGAGAGATTCGCGGAGAGGCGGTCTGCTCGGCGGTGGGTCTCGGGCACGGTGCGGTGTCCTGTCCTGTGGTCCACGGGGATGCGTCGGTCCATGGTTTGTATGAGGATGTGGCGTCGAGCATAGAGCCTGGACAACGTTGTCAGACGCAGGGGAGACTGTCCACCGCAATCTCCGGCCCGCGCCCCACCGCTGGACCGGCCAGCCTTGCCCAGCCCTTTTACCCAGCCCTTTTACCCAGGTTGACGGGGAGATCCGACACTGATGCACACCGACCTCGTGGCCGCGCTCGACATCGGCGGAACCAAGATCGCAGGCGCGCTGGTGGATGGCGGCGGCCGGATCGTGGTGCGCGCCCAGCGCCCCACGCCCGCCCAGCAGGACGGCGACACCGTGATGCGGGCGGTCGAAGAGGTGATCGGCGAGCTGACCGCGGCGCCGCTGTGGGGCCGCGTGAACGCCGTCGGCATCGGCAGCGCAGGTCCGGTGGACGCCTCGGCGGGCACGGTCAGCCCCGTGAACGTGCCCGGCTGGCGCGACTATCCACTCGTGGAGCGGGTCCGGGCTGCGGTCGGCGGACTGCCCGTCGAGCTGATCGGCGACGGCGTCGCGATCACTGCCGCCGAGCACTGGCAGGGCGCCGCACGAGGCCACGACAACGCGCTGTGCATGGTGGTCTCCACCGGCGTCGGCGGTGGCCTGGTCCTGAACGGCCGCCTTCACCCTGGCCCCACCGGCAACGCAGGCCACATCGGTCACATCAGCGTGGACCTCGACGGCGATCCCTGCCCGTGCGGTGCGCGCGGCTGTGTGGAGCGCATCGCCAGCGGCCCCAACATCGCGCGCCGCGCCGTGGAGGCCGGCTGGCGGCCCGGCCCGGACGGCGACACCTCCGCCGCCGCGGTGGCCGCCGCCGCACGCGTCGGCGACCCGGTCGCCGTGGCCTCCTTCGAACGCGCCGCCCAGGCCCTGGCTGCCGGTATCGCGGCCACCGCGACCCTCGTCGAGATCGACATCGCGGTCATCGGCGGGGGAGTGGGCAAGGCGGGCGACGTCCTCTTCTCCCCCCTGCGCAAGGCCCTCGGCGACTACGCAACGCTGTCGTTCGTCCAAGGGCTGAAGGTGATGCCGGCTCAGATGGGCACGGACGCGGGCCTGGTGGGGGCCGCCGCGGCCGCCCTGGCGAGCCGGACGGACGCCACGGCGGCGGGGGTGTGAGCGCCACCGGCAGGAACGTTCACCCCCGGTCGGACAGGGTCCCCCGAGCCGACAGACCCGGGACAGGTGCGTGACCCCGGACCGGGTCCGTCGGTTGAACCGGACATGAAGAAGCGCAGCATGCTCGCCATCGCCTCCCTCGCCACCGGATTCGTCGTCGCGGCGGTCACTCCCTCCCACGCCGGCGGTGAAGAACCGGGCAACCCCAAGGTGGACGACACCCTCAGCACCCTCGACAGGACCAGCGTGACCGACGGTCCGACCCTGGACGACCGCACCCCTGGCGGGCAGGAGAGCTGACGCAGCCGCCACAGCCGCATCACGAGGCGCCGGCCCCCGGAACGGGGTGCCGGCGCTTCCGCTTGTGCACCCTCAACTGGGCCTGGTTTCCGTGGCAGGGTGGAACGGGCAAGCCACAGGGGTCCAACAGAAGAGGGGGAAACGTGACCGTCGTCTGGATCAACGGCGCGTTCGGTGCGGGGAAGACCACCACCGCACGGGAACTGATCGAACTGATCCCGAACAGCACGCTCTTCGACCCCGAGGTCATCGGCGGCGAACTGACACACCTGCTGCCGGCCAAACGCCTCGCCGAGGTCGGCGACTTCCAGGACCTGCCGATCTGGCGACGCCTCGTCATCGACACCGCGGCCGCGCTGCTCGCCGAACTCGGCGGCACCCTCGTCGTGCCCATGACCCTGCTGCGCCAGGAGTACCGCGACGAGATCTTCGGCGGTCTCGCAGCCCGCCGTATCGCCGTCCGGCATGTGCTTCTCACCCCGGCCGAAACGATCCTGCGCGACCGAATAGCGAACCGTGAGCTCCCGCCCGACGTGCCCGACGGAGAGATACGCACACGCCAGTGGTCGTACGACCGCATCGAGCCGTACAAGGCCGCCCTCGCCTCCTGGCTGACCGCCGACGCCCACCCCATCGACAACGGCGCCCTTCCCCCGTACGAGACCGCCTCCCGTATCGCCGAGGCCGTCGCCTCCGGGGCCGCGCCCGTCTGTGACATCGTGCAGACCCCCGAACCCACCGCCGAGACGCTGGCCGCCGGTGTCCTCCTCTTCGACGAAAAGGGCCGCGTGCTGCTCGTCGACCCCACCTACAAGGCGGGCTGGGAGTTCCCCGGCGGTGTCGTCGAACCCGGCGAGGCGCCCGCCCGGGCCGGCATGCGCGAGGTCGCCGAGGAGACCGGGATCCACCTCGACGACGTACCCCGCCTGCTGGTCGTCGACTGGGAGGCGCCCGCACCGCCCGGCTACGGCGGGCTGCGCCTCCTCTTCGACGGCGGAAGCCTCGACTCCGCCGAGGCCCGTGAGGTGCTGCTGCCCGGACCCGAGTTGCGCGCCTGGCGCTTCGTCACCGAGGAGGAGGCCGCCGGCCTGCTGCCGCCGGTGCGCTACGAGCGGCTGCGCTGGGCACTGCGGGCCCGCGAACGCGGCGCGGCGCTCTACCTGGAGGCCGGGATCCCGGTCGGCTGAGCGCAGCTGTCCGCGCTCAGCCGGGGGCGTGGCGGAGGCCGGTCAGCTCGCCGCGTAGTTGCGCAGGAACACGGCCTCCGCCACCGACAGCCGCTCCAGTTCCTCGGGGGACACGCTCTCGTCCACGGCGTGGATCTGGGCCTCCGGCTCGCTCAGACCGATGAGGAGGATCTCCGCGCGCGGGTAGAGCGCGGCGAGGGTGTTGCACAGCGGGATCGAGCCGCCCTGTCCCGCGTACTGCATCTCCTGGCCCGGGTATGCCACCGCCATCGCGTCGGTCATCGCCTGGTACGCCGGGCTGGTGGTGTCGGCGCGGAACGCCTGGCCCTGGCCGATCTGCTCGGTGCTCACCCGTGCACCCCACGGAGTGTGGGTCTCGATGTGCGCCTGGAGCAGCTTGGTCGCCTCGGCCGCGTCCACGCCCGGCGGCACCCGCAGACTGATCAGCGCCCGGGCGCTCGCCTGCACGGACGGGGTGGCGCCGACGACCGGCGGGCAGTCGATACCGAGCACGGTGACCGCCGGACGCGCCCAGATCCGGTCGGCGACCGTACCGGAGCCGATCAGACCGACGCCGTCGAGCACCTTGGCGTCCTTGCGGAACTGCTCGTCCTCGTACTGCAGACCCTCCCACTGCGCCTCGGACGTCAGTCCGTCGACCGTCGTCGAACCGTCCTCGGCGCGCAGCGAGTCCAGTACGCGGATCAGCGCGGCCAGCGCGTCGGGCGCCGCGCCGCCGAACTGGCCCGAGTGCAGGTTGCCTTCGAGCGTGTCGACCCGCACCCGTACGAGGGTCATGCCCCGCAGGGTCGAGGTCACCGTCGGCAGCCCGACGCGGAAGTTGCCCGCGTCGCCGATGACGATCGTGTCGGCCTCCAGGAGCTCCGGGTGCTCCTCGGCGTACCGCTCCAGGCCGCCCGTGCCCGTCTCCTCGGACCCCTCGGCGATCACCTTGACGTGCACCGGCACGCCGCCGTTCGCCTTCAGCGCGCGCAGCGCCAGCAGGTGCATGATCACGCCGCCCTTGCAGTCGGCGGCACCGCGCCCGTACCAGCGGCCGTCGCGCTCGGTCAGCTCGAAGGGCGGGGTCGTCCAGGCGGCCTCGTCCAACGGCGGCTGCACGTCGTAGTGCGCGTAGAGCAGGACGGTCTTCGCGCCCTCGGGACCGGGCAGGTAGCCGTACACCGACTGCGTCCCGTCCGGGGTGTCGAGCAGCGCCACGTCCTCGAAGCCCTCGGCGCGCAGCGCGTCCGCCACCCAGCGTGCGGCGCCCTCGCTCTCGCTCCGCGGGAACTGGTCGAAGTCCGCCACCGACTTGAAGGCCACCAGCTCGGTGAGCTCCGCCTTCGCCCTGGGCATCAGCGAGGCGACGGTCTCGGCGACCGGATTCGACGACATGGGCACGCTCCTCGTAGGTGCGACGTTGTACTTCTCGGTACGGGTCTGCGCGGTGGGCCCGTGGTGTGGTGCACGGACATCCGCTGCGGTGCGCACGGATGACCGCGCGCGTGTAGGCGCGTCCTGGTGGGCGGGCGCATACGCTGCCGATCCTCCCACAGCGGTCGGCGGCGATGCCCGCCGTAGGATGCGGGGGACAGATGCGGCAGGCGGCGGATCGGGAGCAGCAGACCATCGTGAGCAGCGAGAACTCTTCGGCGGACGACGACGTGCGGCAGGTGTGGGACGTCGTCGTGGTGGGTGCGGGACCCGCAGGGGCTTCGGCCGCCTACGCGGCGGCGGTCGCGGGACGGCGCGTGCTGTTGCTGGAGAAGGCGGAGCTGCCCCGGTACAAGACGTGCGGCGGAGGGATCATCGGCCCTTCGCGCGACGCACTGCCGCCGGGCTTCGAACTGCCCCTGCAGGACCGGGTGCACGCGGTGACGTTCTCCCACAACGGACGGTTCACCCGTACCCGGCGCTCCAAGCAGATGCTCTTCGGGCTGGTCAACCGGCCCGAGTTCGACCAGCAGCTCGTCGAGCAGGCCCAGAAGGCGGGCGCCGAACTCCGCACGGGTGTCACGGTGTCGCGGGTCGAGCAGCACGGACCGGCGGTGCCCGACCGGCGTACGGTCGCCGTCGTCCTGCAGGGCGGTGAAACGGTGCTGGCACATGCGGTGGTCGGTGCGGACGGCAGCGCCAGCCGCATAGGAGCCCACGTCGGCGTCAAGCTCGAGCAGGTGGACCTCGGCCTGGAGCTGGAGATCCCGGTTCCGGAAACGGTCGCCGAGGACTGGAAGGGGCGTGTCCTCATCGACTGGGGGCCGATTCCCGGGAGTTACGGCTGGGTCTTCCCCAAGGGTGACACGCTGACGGTCGGAGTGATCTCCGCACGCGGTGAAGGCGCCGTGACCAAGCGCTACTTGGAAGACTTCGTCGGGCGGCTGGGACTCGCCGGTTTCGAACCGAGCATCTCCTCCGGCCACCTGACCCGGTGCCGCGCAGACGACTCGCCCCTGTCGAGGGGGCGGGTGCTGGTATGCGGGGACGCGGCGGGGCTGCTGGAGCCGTGGACCCGGGAGGGCATCTCCTTCGCGCTGCGGTCGGGGCGGCTCGCGGGGGAGTGGGCGGTGCGGATCGCCGAGGCGCACGACGCGGTGGACACCCGTAGGCAGGCCCTGAACTACGCGTTCGCGATCAAGGCGGGTCTGGGCGTGGAGATGGCCGTCGGCAAGCGCCTGCTGACGGTGTTCGAGCGGCGTCCCGGTCTCTTCCATGCGGCCGTGACCGGGTTCCGGCCCGCATGGAAGGCGTTCATGGACATCACGCGCGGCGCCACGTCCCTGGGAGAGATCGTCCGCGGTCATCCCCTGGCCCAGCGCGCCCTGACCGCGCTGGACCGCCGGCCCACGCCGGGTGGCGAGGTCAGCTCCTGACGCCCGTGGCGTTTGTGTAGGTGATCCGGAAGACGGGGTGGTCGGGGGCGATGCGGCGCAGCTCCTCGTCCGAGGAGTCGGGACCGACACCTTTGAAGAAGACGCCGACTTCGGCCTTCCAGCGCTTGAGATAGGCGCGCAGCAGCGCGGGCTTGTCGTCGTCGGCGATCTCGGTCGCGGTGAACACGTCCACGTTCTTGCCGAGTCTGAGCTCGCCGCCGCCCGCGGCCCGCATGTTGTGCGTCCACTGGACGTGGCCGCGAGGGGCGACGAGGTACTGCTGTCCGTCCACGGTCAGCAGGTTCACAGGGGTGGTCCGCCACGCGCCGCTCTTGCGGCCGCGGACCGCGAGGACCCGGGAGCCCCAGATACTGATGCCGCGACGGGTCATCCAGGCCACCGCGCGATTGAAGACGTTGACGGTGAACCAGCCGGGCTTCTGGACGTGGGTGGACATGCGGACTTCCTCCTGGAAGCGGGGATGGGCGGCCGAAGTGGGAGTGGGCGGCCGAAGGGCAGCCGGAGTGGCAGGGGAGGGGCGGGAAGTGTGAGCGGTGCTCTCGCTTGAGAGTAGTGTGGCGGAGATCGATGCTCTAAAGCAAGAGCGGTGCTCTCTTTGTTGAGCGATGCTCTGTCGGGTGGGGGCTGCGTGCTGGCGGAGTGGTGCTCGGTTGTGTGAGCGCCGCTCTCGCAACGAAGCACCAGTCACGAAACGGCGCACCGCTCACGCCGTAGAGCAGCGCTCCGGAACATGGGAAACTTCCCCCATGTCCAGCAATCCCACACACGGCGCCCGCGCCCGAGCCAGGATCGAAGTCACCGCGGCCATCAAGGACGAGGCCCGCAGACAGCTCGCGGCCGAAGGGGCCGCCAAGCTCTCGCTGCGCGCGGTCGCCCGCGAGCTCGGCATGGTCTCGTCCGCCGTCTACCGCTACTTCCCCAGCCGCGACGACCTGCTCACCGCGCTCATCATCGACGCGTACAACTCCCTCGGCGAGGCCGCCGAGGCAGCGCACGACGCGGTCGCCGAGGCCGGCCCCGTGCAGCGTTGGGAATCCGTCTGTGCGGCCGTGCGCACCTGGGCGCTGACGCATCCGCACGAGTACGCGCTGATCTACGGCTCCCCGGTGCCCGGCTACTCCGCACCGCAGACGACCGTCGAGGCCGCGGGGCGTGTCGGTTTCCTGCTGATCGCCATCGTGCGCGACGCACACCAGGGTCTCGGGGTGGCCAAGCCCCGGCTGACCGCCGAGCTGCGTCCGGAGGCCGTGCGGATGGCCGCCGATCTCGCGCCCGATCTCCCGCCCGAGGTGGTGGCGACCCTCGTGGCGGCCTGGGCGCAGCTGTTCGGGCTGGTGGGGTTCGAGGTGTTCGGACAGTTCAACCGGATCGTGGAGGACCGGGAGCCGTTCTTCCGGCACGCCGTGGCGGAACTCGCCCACACCGTCGGCCTCGTCTATCCGCAGCAGGGGTGTGCGGCGAAGACCCGCCAGGGCACCCGGAGCACCGGCAAGGGCAGCAGTTCGGGCTCCTGAGGCGGATCCGGTGTGCAGTGACCGGAACGCGGGCGCCGGGTCCGTGCCCATCGCCTCGGTGAGCTGTTGCCTTACGCCCGAGCAGGCGGCGAGCGCGTCCCGCAGCCGGCCGGCTCGTCACCGGATGGGCTGCGCCGGCTGCGGATCAGGGAGTCCGGCGAGATGGGGGAGGTACTTCGCCGGGAGTACGTGTGATCACCTCGCCCGGGTGACGCCGTCGGTGGCGCGCGCGGTCTAGCGTGGCGGTCATGGAGGAGCAGCGCATACGGCGGGGCGGACCGCCCATGCGGTGGGGTCACGGGCCGCCGTGGCTGAACCGCTGGGACGAGGAGCGTGCGGTCCGGTGGCCCTGGCGCTCCACGGTGCTCCTGACCGTCTTCGTGCTGATGGGCTCCAACTTCGCCGCGCACGCCCAGGAGGGCGAGCGGGCGGCCCTCGACCTCTTCGCGCGCGTGCTGCTGCTCGTGGCCGCGGGACAGTTGCTGTGGCGGCTGCGGTACCCGGTGCCCGTCGTGTTCGGCACCGCGGCGACCGTCGCGGTGTACCTGGGTGCCGGATACCCCTACGGGCCGGTCCTGCTGACCGTCGCCGTCGCCTGTTTCAGTGCGGTCGTCGCGGGCCGGCGCAAGGCTGCCTGGGCCGCTCTCGGGATGCTCTGGGCGGCGCATGTGCTGGTCGCCCACTGGCTCTACCGATGGCTGCCGCCGTCGGGGGACGGGCCCCCCTCCTGGGGGCAGGAAATCGTGATCGCCACCTGGGTGGTGGCGATCGTGGCGCTGTCGGAGCTGGCCCGGATCCGCCGGGAGCAGTGGGCGCGGGAGCGGGCCGAGCGTGCGCAGGCGGCGCGCCGCCGCGCGGACGAGGAGCGGCTGCGGATCGCCCGCGAGCTGCATGACGTCCTCGCGCACAGCATCTCCGTCATCAACGTGCAGGCGGGCGTCGGACTGGCGCTGCTCGACACCGAACCCGAGCAGGCGCGCACCGCGCTCACCACCATCAAGGCCGCCAGCAAGGAGGCGCTCGGAGAGGTACGCCAGGTACTCGACACCCTGCGTACGCCGGGGGACGCGCCGCGCGCTCCGGCGCCCGGCCTCGACCGGCTGCCCGAGCTGGTGGAGCAGGCGGCGAGCGCGGGCCTGACCGTGGCGGTCGAGGGCGAGCCGCCCCGCCTCCCGCCGGGCACGGACCTCGCCGCGTTCCGCATCGTCCAGGAGGCCCTCACCAACGTCGTACGGCACTCCGGTTCCCGGCACGCGCGCGTGCACCTCGATCACGCCGCCGGTGCACTGCGGTTGCGTATCGACGACGACGGGCCGGCGACCGGCGCCGACGCGGGCGGCAGCGGCAACGGACTGGCCGGAATGCGGGAGCGGGCCGCGGCTCTGGGTGGCACGATCGAGGCGGGCCCGCGGCCTGACGGCGGCTTCCGGGTGCTCGCCGTGCTGCCGCTCACCGCGCAGGAGGAGAACCGGTGATCCGCGTACTGCTCGCCGACGACCAGTCACTGGTCCGGGCCGGTTTCCGTGCCCTGCTGGACGCCCAGCCCGACATCGAGGTGGCCGGGGAGGCCTCCGACGGTGCGGAGGCGCTGCGCAAGGTGCGCGAACTGCGGCCCGACGTCGTGCTGATGGACATCCGGATGCCCGCGCTCGACGGCCTCGCCGCGACCCGCCGCATCACCGAGGACGCGGGGCTCGAGGACGTCAGGGTGGTCATGCTGACGACGTTCGAGCTGGACGAGTACGTCTTCGAGGCGATCCGCTCGGGCGCCTCCGGGTTCCTGGTGAAGGACACGGAACCGGAGGAACTCCTGCGCGCGGTACGGGCGGTGGTCGCGGGTGACGCACTGCTCTCACCGGGTGTGACGCGCCGGCTGATCGCCGAGTTCGCGGCCCGCTCCAAGGAGCCCACGGCCGTGGACGCACTCGCCGAACTCACCGAGCGGGAACGGGAGGTGATGGCCCTGGTGGGCATCGGCCTGTCCAACGAGGAGATCGCCCGCCGCCTGGTCGTCAGCCCGCTCACCGCCAAGACCCACGTCAGCCGCACAATGGTGAAGCTGGGCGCTCGGGACCGGGCCCAACTGGTCGTGCTGGCCTACGAGTCGGGGCTGGTACGGCCCGGCTGGCTGGGCTGATCCGCGTGCCGGAACCGGACGAGGACGGCGACCACCCGGGCGATGAACAGGACCGGCGCGAGGACGAGGCCCGTGCGGACCAGCAACGTCTCCACCACATCGGGCAGTTCGAAGAGCAACGCCGGACCGGCGACCGCCCCGAGGACCACCGCCGCCGCGAACGCCGCGCTGCACAGCGCGTACCCGATCTCGACGGTGATCGCATCCCGCTCGGCCTGCGTGCGCCGTCCCCCGTGCCTGGTCATCCGGCAAGTCAAGCAGGCGTGGGCCCGGCGGAGCAACAGCCCCGCCGGGCCCACGCAATGGAGACGGCCCCCTAGTCGCGGACCGGTACGCGCTCCGCGTCCGTCTCCTTCACCAGGGACTGGGACTGGGACTGGGCGACCACCACCGACTGCGTGGCACGTGGGGTGCGCAGACCCGACAGTGCGATCAGCAGGCCGGCGACGGCGATGACCGTGACCACGACCAGTCCGGGGCGGTAGCTGTCGAGGACGGCCTGCGGTGAGGCGTTCTCCGGGGCGCCCGCGGTGACCACCGCCGTCACGACCGCGAGGAAGATAGCCCCGCCGACCTGCACGGACGTGTTGAGCAGGCCGGAGACCATGCCCTGTTCGTGGTCGTCGACGCCGTTGGTGGCCTGGATGTTGAGCGACGGGAAGACCAGCGCGCAGGCCGCGCCGATCAGCAGCATGCTGGGCAGGACGGCGGCGGCGTAGACCGGGTCGAGGTCGACGCCGAGGAACAGCGCGTATCCGACGACCATCAGCGCGAAGCCCACCGCGAGGAGCCGCTGGGTGCCGAACCGGTCGACGATCGAGCCCACCGACGTCGAGGAGATCGCCACCAGCGCGCCGGCCGGCAGGAAGGCGAGGGCCGTGTGCAGGGCGGACCAGCCCAGCAGTGACTGCATGTACAGCGTGACGATGAACTGGAAGCTCACATACGACCCGAAGAAGGTCATGGCGCCGAGCTGGGCACGGATCTGGGTACCGGACCGCAGCACGCCGAGCCGGATCAGCGGTCCCGGGGAGCGCCGCTCCACCATGACGAACACCGTGAGGAGGACGGCGACGGCGAGGAAGGACAGCAGCGTGCGGGCGGAGGCCCAGCCGACCTCGGGGGCCTGTACGACGGTGAAGACCAGCAGCAGCATCGAGGCGGTGCCGAGAACGGCGCCCGGGATGTCGTAGCCGTTGTGGTCGCGCTCGCGGGAGCTGCGCGGCAGCAGCTTCAGGCCCGCGATCAGGGCGATCAGGGCGATGGGCGCGGGCAGCAGCATGGTCAGGCGCCAGCTGGCCTCGGTGAGCAGGCCGGACAGCACCAGGCCCATCGAGAATCCGGTGGCCGCGCAGGTGGTGTAGATGGACAGGGCCCGGTTGCGCAGCGGGCCCTGCGGGAACGTCGTCGTGATGATCGACAGGCCGGCGGGTGCCGTGAAGGCCGCGCTCAGGCCCTTGATGAAGCGGCTGGCGATCAGCAGCGGGCCGGAGTCGACGAGTCCGCCGAGCAGCGAGGCGAGCGCGAAGACGCCCAGGGCCACCAGGAACACCTGGCGCCGGCCGAGCAGGTCGGCGGTGCGGCCGCCGAGCAGGAGCAGACCGCCGTAGCCCAGGATGTAGCCGCTGACGATCCATTGCAGTGCCGAGGTGGACAGGCCGAGGTCGGAGCCGATGGACGGCAGGGCGACGCCGACCATCGACACGTCCAGGGCGTCGAGGAACATCGCGGCGCAGAGCACCAGCAGGGTGCCCCACAGCCGAGGGGTCCAGCGTCCCTCGGACGCGGAAGTGGTGAGCGGAGAGGTCATGTCTCAGCACACTACATGCACATGCATTGATTGCAAGCGCATTTAATGTCCGCGCAATGAGTTTACTTCTCTGCTACCGTGCGGACATGGCGACGAAAAGCGCCGAGCCGGCGCTTGTGGAGCAGTGGCGGGGCATCCTCGCACTGCATGCACGCACGCAGTGCGAGATCGACCGTGCCCTGCACCGACACGGCCTGTGCGCCAGTGATTTCGAGGTGCTCGACGTCCTGGCCGGCGGCGCCGCGGCGGACGGCGTCTGCGCGTACCGCGTCCAGGAGATCTCCGAGCGCGTCCATCTCACCCAGAGTGCGCTGTCGCGGCTGATCGCGCGGCTGGAGAAGGACGGGCTCGTCGAACGCACGATGTGCCCGGAGGACCGTCGCGGCGTCCGAGTGGCGCTCACCGGCAAGGGCCGCACCCTGCACGGTGAGGTGCTGCCGGTGCAGCGGGCGGTGCTGACCCGGATGCTGGCGGACGGCTCGGCCGGCTGACGCTCCGGCAGGGATCAGCTCCAGACGACGGCCGACTTCTCCCGCCACAGGCCGGCCAGCGAGGCGTCACCGGTGACGCCGGGGAACGGCAGCCGGTTCCACAGCGCCAGGTAGAGCCGCGCGGCCGGTCCGGCCAGTTCACAGTCGGCGGCACCCGCGTCGCTCCGCTCCGTCACGGGTGGTTCGGGCGACAGCCGTACGGTCCACACCGCGTCGTCCGCGTCCGTCGCCCGCACCCGCAGCACCCGGGGCATGTCGGTGCGGAGCCTGCTCTTGCTGCGGGCGTGGAACCCGCGCAGCAACTCGTCGATGCCGTCCACCGCGAAGTCGACGGCGATCTCCTCGCCCGTACCGCCGCGTGCCGCCTCCGCGTCGACCCGGTGCACGGTCGTCTCGTGTGCCTGCCGCCTGGCCCAGAACGCAAGCGGCGACGGGGCGGGCAGGAAGTGCCAGCAGGCGACGTCGGGTCGGGCGGCGGCGAGGGTGTCGACGAGTCGGCGGTGCCCCTCGCGGAACCAGGTCACGAGGTCGGCGCCGTCGAGGTCGGGGAGCCCCTCGCCGGGGTGGTACGAGGTGCGCGCCTCGGCGACGAACGCCGTCGCCCAGCGGTGCACCATGCCCGTGTGCCGCAGCAGGTCCTTCACCTGCCAGTCCGGGCAGGTCGGCACCTTGGCCTCGGTGCCGGCCTCCGTGGCAGCCAGGGCCAGGGCGCGGCCCTCCCGGTCGAGTGTGCGGACGAAGTCGGCGGTCTGCATGGCGCCGAGTCTGCCGCATGGAGCGGGGTCGAAGGGAAGAAGACGTATGACCGGCCGCTGCGGAGCTACAGACTGGACACGATCCGACGCCCGGTCATGCTCAGGGGCTCGATGCTCACCCACACATCCCGCCGGCCGCCGACCCAAGGGGCGCTGTACGCCTGCCTCTCCAGCCGGCTCACCGCGTCGGGATCCGTCACGGCCCGGGCATGGCCGCGTACCAGCACACTCCAGCCCTGGCTGAGTGCGTCGTCGACGTGATCGACCTCGAAGGCCACCTGGGTGTCGACAGCCCGCCAGGGCGTCGTGCCGGGGGCGGTCCTGAAGACGATCGCACCGTCGACGACGCTGTAGTTGACGGGGACGACGACCGGCCCCGAGATGTCGGGCACCGCGACCCTCCCCACGCCGTGCGTCGACAGCAGCGTCCGGCACTCCTGGACGCTCAGCTCCACGAACACGGGGGCGCGTGCGGCCTGCCCGAGGCCGGTCGGCAGGTCGGCGCGGCCACCGGTGAGCTCGTTCAGAGAGGTTCCCAAGCTGCCCGCCAGCTTGCGGAGGACGCCCGTACCCGGCAGTGCGGTGGGGCACTCCTCCAGATACTGCAGGTAGCTCGGCGGTACGCCCGCCCGCGCGGCCGTTTCGTGCAGCGTCAGGCCGGCTTCGGCGCGTCGCCGGGCGAGGCGGCGTCCGAGGTCGCCCGGCCGGAGTCCCTCGGCGGGGCTCACCAGGTTCGGCGATGTCTGCTTGGTCATGTCCTCACGTCCTTTCGTCGCGCCGCCTGCGTACTCCCTCGGGGTTCGCCGGAGGGGTCGGGGCACCGGACGGGCGTGGATGCGGTGCCGGGGGTGGCTCCACAGGTTCAGCGTGGCCTGGGCAAGTGGCATTCGCTTGGGCCGAAAGTCCTTATTTGTCGAGCGGGTGGGTCGAAAGGTCCGATCGCTGGGACCGGGTCCCCGTTGGGTTCCTCGGCAACCCGAACACGGTCCGCAACCATGGATCGGAGTGGGCAGGACGGCCGAGCGGCTCACCCCACCGGACTCGGAGACCCCGGCTGCTCGAGGACGGCCGTCGACCGGTTGATCGCCCGCCGTGAGGTCCACCTGCGGGAGAAGACGCTCTGCCGGATGCTGTACGAGACGTGCGCGCGGGCGGAGGGTGTCCGATGGCTGCCGTGTACTTGTCGGTGTCAGCCGGCCATGCCGCCGGCGAAGGGCATCGTCTGCCACTGGTCGACGGCTGGCTTGAGGTACTCCATCAGCTCGGGAAGCTGCGGGACCAGCATGAGGGTGGCGATGACCCGCAGCATGCCCAGGGCGTTGACGAAGCCCAGGACCTCCTCGTCGAGCGGCCTCGTGCCGTTGCGCCGCGCGCCGCGGTTGTAGGCGGCTTCGTGCTCGGGCCCGAGAGCGGCCAGGTCCCACTCGACGGGCCCCAGCGTGACCAGTTCGAAGTCGGCGTAGAGGTCGCCGTCCACCCCGGAGAAGATGTTCGCGGGCGGGGAGTCGCCGTGGATGGGCTGGAGGCCGGCGCCCGGGAACCGGGTCTCGAAGGCCCTGCGTGAGCGCACGAGGGGTTCGAGGATCTGCCACTCGCGGCGGGCGCGGTCCAGCTCGGCCGCACCGATCAGGCCGGGGTGCTGGTCGAGCCGGGCGAGGCTTTCCGCGATGAACCGCGGCTCGGCCGCGGACAGAAACTCCAGGCGGCCCGGGTAGGCGCGCAGTGCCGCGTGCAGGTCGGCGACGCTCTCGGCGTTCGCCACATAGTCGGGTTCCTTGTCCCGGTCCTCCTCGACGAACGGCCAGAACGTCATGGAGAACCCGTCGCGCTGCACGGGTTCCCGCGGCACGAGCGGGCTGGGTGCGATCACGGGGATTCCCTGGTTGTCGAGCCAGCGTGTCACGTCCAGCTCATCCTGCTGGCGGCGCGCGAGGGCGACCAGGTCGTCCGGGCGAGGCAGGACGGTGGGAATCCGGGCCACGACCGGCGAGGGCGCCAGGTGGACGACGACGGAGAAGACGTCGTGGAGCACCGTGGGATCGGTGACGGTCAGGCCGAGCTCGCGCCCTGCCGCGACGGCCGCCTCGACGGCGGCGGAGGTGCGGCCGGCGAGCTGTTGTGGTGTCAGGAAGGTGGTCATGGCTCCATCGTTTCGGCGGATTTTCCGGATACTGGGCAGGTCGGGGCGGGGGGCGCGGGCCGTTCGCGGCGGAGGCGGACCCGACAGGGTCAGCACCTGCGGCCGGCACGCAGCTCCAGCCACTCCCCTTCGAAGCGTGCGCGGAAGCCGCGGTCGTGCGAGACCGCGACCACCGCCCCCGGGTACGCCGCGAGCGCCGCCTGAAGGTCCTCGACCAGGTCGAGCGCGATGTGGTTGGTCGGCTCGTCGAGGACGAGGAGGTCCGCGGGCCGGGTCGTCAGGCGGGCGATCTGCAGCCGCCGCTGCTGTCCCGCGGACAGGGCGGCGACCGGGACGTGCAGGTACTCCTCGCGGAACAGGCCCAGGGCCAGCAGCTGTTCGGCGTACTCCTCCGGCAGTCCGGGCCGCCCGGCCGCGAACGCGGCGAGCAGCGGGAGCCGTGTGGAGCGCACGGGCAGCTCCTGCGCGAGGTAGCCGATCCGGGCAGCGCGGCGTACCGCGCCCGCGTCCGGCTCCAGGTCGCCCGCCAGGACGCGCAGGAGCGTCGTCTTGCCCGCGCCGTTCTCGCCCGTGACCAGCAGCCGCTGTCCGGGGGTGATCGCCAGGAGCCCGTCCAGACGCAGCCGCTCGCCGACCCGTACGCCGTCGAACTCGGCGAGGGGGCCCTGGGCCGGGCCGTCTGCCGCCGACAGTGCCGCCGTGAACCGCAGGGGTTCCGGCGGTGCCGCCACCGGGTTGCGCCGCAGCTGGGCCTGGCGCTCCCGGACGGAGCGCACCTGCCCGCCGAGCTTCGCCTCGCTGGACCGGCGGTGCTTGCCGAAGCCCTGCTTCGGGTCGCGGCCGGTGGTGGCAAGCCGCCTCCCTGCGGCCTCGAGCAGCTCCTCCATGCGGGCCACCTCCTCGACCCAGTTCGCGTACCGCTGCTCCGCGCCGCGCCGGGCGGCGGCCTTCGCGGCGCGGTAGCCGGCCCAGCCGTCGCCGTACCGGCGCACGGTGCGCGTGTCCCGGTCGACCTCGAGGATCGTGGTGGCGATGCGCTCCAGGAAGCCGCGGTCGTGGGTGACCGCGACGACGGTGCCGCGGTGCGCCCGCAGGTGTTCCTCCAGCCGGCGCACGGCCGCCGCGTCGAGGTGGTTCGTCGGCTCGTCCAGGAGCAGCAGCTCGGGGGTGGCGGCCAGCACGCAGGCGAGCGCCAGCCGCGACTGCTCTCCGCCGGAGAGCGAGCCGAGCAGGCGGTCGCGGGTGATCCGGGCGAGCCCGAGCCCGTGCATCGCGGCATTCACACGGGCGTCCGCCTCGTATCCGCCGCGTTCCTCGTACGCGATCAGCAGCTCGCCGTACGCGGCGAGCTCGTCCTGCGACGCCTCGCCGAGACGCTCCTCCGCCGTGCGCAGCCGGCGCTCCATGTCGCGCAGTTCGGTCAGGGCGAGGTCGACGGCGTCCTGCACGGTGCGGTCCGGGTCGAGGTCGAGGGTCTGGGCGAGGTGTCCGGTGCCGCCGGGGAAGCTGACGCTGATCTCCCCGGTGTCCGGCCCCTCGGCCGCGGCGAGCAGCCGCAGCAGGGTGGACTTGCCGGAGCCGTTCTCACCGATGACGGCGGCCTTCTCCCCCGGGCGGACGGTGAAGGAGACCTGGTCGAGGACGGTCCGGGTGCCGTAGGACTTGGTGATGTTCTTGACGGACAGCTGCGCCACGGCCGCGGGGGCGGCGGTGGGCAGGGCGGTATGGGCGCGGTCGCGCATATGACTTTCCCTGGGCATGCGAAGGGTCTACGGGCAGCAGAAACGGCGGTATCGGCCGTGCCCGGACTCAGACGAAGAAAAGGAAAGCCATGCCCCCACCGTAACAAGACGAACCGTCTCGCCTCCACTCGTGCGTGGCGCGAAGCCCGTGATCCGCATCACCGCCCGAGTCCGCCGTCCCGCAGAAGGCGTACTGCCCGGTGACCGTCGTCCCGCAGGGGCGCTGAAACCAGGGGCCGACTACGCCTCCGGCCCACGCCGGCTGGACGGCAGCGATGCCTGAGGGCGCGGGCGGATCGGTAGGGCCGTCCGGACCCGAACCGTGCCCGGCCTGTGGGGTCGAACGGTCCGATGTCCAGGGACGTTCGGCCCCAATCGACCACTGGGGCCGCAATCACGGCCAATGAGGCGGATCCGACCTGATAGACGTGGCATGGCTGCGATTGCGAGCGGCCCTTCCTCGAACACCCGTACTCCGTAGGAGACCCATGCTTACGCCCGAGTCGGCCGCTGTCATCCGTGCCACCCTGCCCGCCGTCGGCGGGGCCCTGGACGACATCACGGCACGTTTCTACGACCAGATGTTCAGTGAGCACCCCGAGCTGCTGGACGGTTTGTTCAACCGTGGCAACCAGGCCAGCGGCGAACAGCGCAGGGCATTGGCCGGGTCCATAGCGGCGTTCGCCACGGCGCTGCTCGCCGATCCCGAGACCCGGCCGGACGCGCTGCTGTCCCGGATCGCACACAAGCATGCCGCGCTGGGCGTGACCGAGGAACAGTACACGGTCGTCCACAAGTACCTGTTCCGCGCCATCGGCGACGTGCTCGGCGACGCGGTCACCCCTGAGGTCGCCGCTGCCTGGGACGAGGTGTACTGGCTGATGGCCGGCGCCCTGATCGCCCTGGAGGCCCGGCTCTACCAGGAGGCGCAGGTCGACCCGCGTCATCCCTGGCGGCAGTGGACCGTGGTGGAGCGCCGCGAGGAGACCCCCGACGCCGTGTCCTTCCTGCTGCGCCCGGCCGACGGCGGCCCGGTGCCGCCCGCCAGTGCCGGGCAGTACGTCAGCGTCCGGGCGCGGATGACCGACGGCGTGCACCAGGTCCGCCAGTACAGCCTGTCGAACGCGCCCGGCGACCAGATGCGTCGCATCACCGTCAAGCGGGTCGCGAGCGTGGCCGCCGCGCCGGAGGGCGAGGTGTCCAACCACCTGCACCGCACCGTCCGCACCGGTGCCGAGCTGACCCTGTCCACACCGTTCGGCGACGTGGTGCTCGACAACGCCGACACCCCGCTGCTGCTGGTCTCGGCGGGCATCGGCTGCACCCCGATGGTCGGCATGCTGGAGCACCTCGCGGCGACCGGCTCGAAGCGCCCGGTTCGCGTGCTGCACGCCGACCGCTCCCCGGCCGACCACGCCCTGCGTGCGGACACCCGCCGGATCATCGGTGAACTGCCGGATGCCCAGGCCCAGTTCTGGTACGAGCAGGACGCCGCCGACGAACCGGGTGCCCGTACCGGACTGATGGACCTGGGCGACCAGAACCTGCCCGCGGACGCCGACGTCTACCTGTGCGGCGCGCTGCCCTTCATGCGTGCCGTGCGCGCCCAGTTGCTGCAGGCAGGCGTCCCCGCGCGCAGGATCCGGTACGAGGTCTTCGGCCCCGACCTGTGGCTGGCCCAGGCGGAGGGCTGAGCGAACCGGCCGGTAGGCTCTGGCGCACCGACCTTGAGTGGATGGCGAGCCGCGCAGTGATACGAGACCTTTACAACGTCCGGGTGCTGCCCGCGGAGGGCGCCACCACACCGCTGACCGACGAGGAAGAGCAGCGCTTCCGGGCTGTGTTGTTCAGCGAACTCGGCAACAAGGTCGCCGACCAGGGCTGGGCGCGTTTCCCGGCGTACACGCCGGAAGACCGCCGTCGGCTGGTAGACGTCGCGCACCGCCTCACCACCTACTGGGGACAGCAGGTGTTCGTCGAGGCCGAGGACCAGTGCAGTCTCAGGCTCTGCCTTGCCGGATACGAAGCGCAGGCGAAGACGTTGTCGCCGCGTTCCTGACTCTGCCCTTCCACCGGGTCTCCCGGGCGCGGCCACACTGATCCGCAGCTGCTGTTTCGACTGAGCCGCATGGGCAACTTGGACACGGGTGCGTCGGGTGGGACGGCCTGGTCACTGCTGTTCGGTGCCGTGCTACCGCCTGAGGAAGGACGGACGGCATGCTCGAGTCGGCGAGGAACAACAGGGACACGTCAGGGCCGGGTCCGTCGCCGTCCGGCAGAGCCTGGCTGATGCTGGCCCTGGCCACGATCGGTTTCGCCGTGAACTTCTGGGCGTGGGCGCTGCTCAGCCCGCTCGGACCCCGCTTCAAGGACGGCCTCGACCTGACCTCCTTCGAGCAGTCGCTGCTGGTCGCGGTGCCGGTGGTGGTCGGCTCGCTGGGCCGGATCCCGGTCGGCGCCCTGACCGACCGGTACGGCGGGCGGGTGATGTTCCCGATCGTGTCGGCCGGGACCATCGTTCCGGTGCTCTACCTGGGGCTGGCCGGACACTCCTCGCTCGCCGCCCTCCTGATCGGCGGCTTCTTCCTCGGCATCGGTGGCACCGCCTTCGCCGTCGGTGTGCCGCTCGTCAACGCCTGGTTCCCGCCCGAGCGGCGCGGCCTGGCCATCGGCGTCTTCGGCGCGGGCATGGGCGGTACCGCGATCAGCGCGCTGACCACGGTGAAGCTGGTGGACGCGTACGGTATGGCGACCCCGTTCCTGATCACCGCCGCGGTGCTCGCCGTATACGCGGTGGCCGCCGCGCTGCTGCTGCGCGACGCACCCGGACGCACCGTGCCCACCGAGCCGCTGGCCCGCCGCCTGGCCGCCACCGCCCGCCTCGGCATCACCTGGCAGGCGTCCGCCCTGTACGCCGTGGCCTTCGGCGGCTACGTGGCCTTCTCCGTGTACCTGCCCACCTACCTCAGGACCGGCTACGGCCTCACCCAGGCGGACGCCGCGAACCGGATGGCCGGGTTCGTGCTGCTGGCGGTGGCCATGCGGCCGGTGGGCGGCTGGCTGTCGGACCGGCTGGGCCCGGTCCGGGTGCTGGCCGGCTCGCTGGCCGTGGTCGTCGCCGGAGCGGTGGTGCAGTCGTTCACCCCGGCCCTGGCCCCGGTGGGCACGATCGCCTTCCTTTCCATGGCCGCCGCGCTCGGCGCAGGCAGCGGGGCGACCTTCGCCCTGGTGGCCCTGCTGACCCCCGCCAACCAGGTCGGCTCGGTCACCGGCGTCGTCGGCGCCGCGGGCGGCCTGGGCGGCTTCCTCCCGCCGCTGGTGATGGGCTCCCTCTACGGCGCCTACGGCACGTACGCGATCGGCCTGGCCCTGCTCGCGCTGGTCGCGGCAGCGGCCCTCGCCTTCACCAGCACCGGCGTGCGCCACGCCGTCTCCCGGCGCGTGCCCGCGCAACAGCCCTGAGGGAGCGCGTTTCATGTGCGAGTACTGCGGCCGGTCTACGATCCGGCCCACCCCCTGAGCTGCCACCGCTCGCGGATCAGCGATCGGATCGTCTTCGACGAGCTGCTGCAGGTCCTGCGCTCCGGCTGCTCCTACCAGGCCATCGCCCACACCACCTGCTCGGCCGCCACCATCCGAGGTCGCCGTGACGAGTGGATCCAGCTCGGCGTCTTCGCCCAGATCGAGCGGATCGCCCTGTAGGGATACGACCAGATCGTCGGCCTCGTCCTTGAGGAGATCGCCATCGACGGCTGCATCACCAGGCACCTGGCGGCGGGGAGGCCGCCCGGCCAACCGCCACGACTCCCCGCTCCTCGACTCACACTGGACCTGCTGGATGGCCTCGGGCCGCTCCGCGCGTTGTGTCTGCGGAGCAGACCGGCGACGACAACGGGTTCTTGTGACGGCCATTTTCAGGAAATGCCATGCTGCAAAGAAGAAGCGCGTGCTGCTCGTGAACGCGGCCGATTCAGCTCCGCTCGCGATGGGCGGTGTCGCGATATCAAGCGGGCCTGCCTTCGTAAGCGCTAAACACTTCGGAACCCTGACTGTCGACCCGTAGTGGGCGCCATCAAACCCGTCAAGCCCCGAATTTCCGTAATTGGTATCCCAATGGCTGCGCAGCCTACCGTCCATGGTGTGGGCCGCAGTCGCAGCGGCATCGCAGATCGCCATTACCACAGGAGATAAACATGTTTAAGAAGATCCTCACCGCGCTCACCAGCCATGACCGCCTCGATGAAACGGTTGGCACCAAGAAGATTCTCATCGCGCTCACCAGCCATGACCGCCTCGGTGACACGGGTCGCACCACCGGCTTCTACCTCCCTGAGGCGGCCCACCCATGGAAGGTGTTCACAGACGCCGGGTACGAGGTCGATCTCGTCTCGGTCAAGGGCGGCGAGCCGCCGATGGACGGCGTGGACCGTTCCGACTCGATCCAGAGCGCGTTCCTGGCGGATGTCCACATCAGCGGCCAGCTTGCCGCCACTCCGCGCCCAAAGGACATCGACCCTACCCAGTACGACGCGATCTTCTACGCCGGCGGGCACGGCACCATGTGGGACTTCCCTGGCGACACGACGCTTGCCGGCGTTGCCCAGGGCATCTATGAAGGCGGCGGCGTGGTCGCCGCCGTGTGTCATGGTCCGGCCGCGCTCGTGAACCTCACGCTGTCCGACGGGACGCACCTGGTGGCGGGCAAGGCCGTGGCTGCCTTCACCAATGACGAGGAGTCGGCGGTCGGGCTCACCGACGTCGTTCCGTTCGCCCTGCAGACCAAGCTGGAAGAGCGCGGCGCCAAGCACAGCGGTGCGGCGAACTTCGAGGCTCACGTCGTCGTGGACGGACGCCTGGCCACAGGCCAGAACCCCGCTTCCTCGACCGGCGTCGCCGAGGCGGTGCTCGAGATCCTTCGGTCCGGCGCCGCGGCCTGAGCCGAGTCCGGTGGAGGAGCGCGTGATCACCCCCTGGCCCCTGCACGATGCCAGGCCTGGAGAGATCGTCGTTGTCGCCCGTTGGAAGCCGTCCCCTGGTGAACGCGAGCGCGTGCTGACCGCGCTGTCGGCCTTGACGCGGGCATCATCGAAGGAACCCGGCTGTCTCGGTTACGAGGCACTGCATCGGGGCGACCCGCCAGATCAGGAGATCGTCCTCATCGAGCGCTACGCCGATCGCGCCGCGTTCGAGGAACATCTCGCCAGCCCGCACTTCCAGAGGCTGGTACTCGAGGAGATCGCCCCGAAGCTGCGGATCCGTCGGGTCAGCGTCTGCACATCGACCTGACGCAGGCCCTGACCTGCTATGAAGCGCCGCGACCGGTCCGGACCGGTCGCGGCGCTCAACGCTTCTGCGCAAGGCCGCCGAGCTGCTGCGCCGAGTCACCCGGCTTCTGACCACCCGACACCACCATGTGGAAGCGACGACGCGTGGCTCATCGACTCCACGCCGGTGCTGGTGTGCCTGATGTGCATCCCTCAGGGTCTGCCAATCGCTCGGATCGCCGACCATTTCTCCTTCTGCCGGACGCGCACCGCTTCCGCATCCTGCTCGACGGCCCGCTCGTCCGGGCGCTGGAAGGACTCCACCAGTTGTCCACCGCCTTGAGCGAGACCTCACGCAGGGATCAACGACTCGGAACACCTGCCATTTCGGATCGATACACGTTCTGCATCGAATCTGTCAAGCCGCGAAATTCCGTCGCTTTGCTGATTTTTCCGCAACGGGCAACCTGGTCTTAGGGGAACAAGCGGCCATCGCGCAGAGATGGCGCAACAGGCAAGTCGAAGTCCCGGCTCGCTGAATTCTGGAAACCGGACCCCATTCACCTAGGAAATCATTATGGCGACAAACATTCCTAAGCGCATCTCCAGCACCGTTGGCGTGTCTGCCGAAACTTCTGGTTTCGATGCTCCCGGATACTTGCCGGTTCCGATGAACGCCGGCTCCGCAGATATCGACGAGCTGAGCAAGCTCATGCGGCGCGGAGCTCGGGCGCTCAACGAGCAGTTCGATGAGGACACCCACCTCAACGAGGTCATTCCCAAGCCCTGGGGATACGAGTACCGCGCCTATGTCGACGAGTTCTTCGACTTCTGGGCGTTGCACATCGACGCACCGCGCGGAACCTCGATGCACGTGCATGCCCGGAAGCTCACCTACCTGATCTGCCTCGGAGGGCAGGGGGTGACCTCCGGTCTCGCGAAGGAGGTACCGGTCCGGGAGGGCACGATCCTCCGCATCGCGCCGGGCGCCTTCCACGGCACCCGGAACACCGGGGATGAGCCTCTCGAACTCATCGAGGTCGAGGTTCCGCGCAACAAGTTCGACCTCATACGGCTCAAGGACGACTACAACCGGGCCGGCACCGCGTATGAGACGAAGTCGCTGGAGGAACCCGACCACTCTATGCAGAAGGTGGCGGCGTTCCCCCATGCCCACATGCGGCGGCAGACCCCGGACGGCAAGTTCCGATTCGAGCTGCGCACGGGAATGGACATCTTCTACCGCAGGCGCAGCGAGGACATCTTCTACGTTCCGCTCTGCGTCTCCGGAGTGGTCTATTTGGACGTCGAGGTCCTTACCGGCCAGGAAGGCGACAAGCGGCGGCCCCAGACCGACAAGCAGTACCTCTGTATCAGCAAGAACTTCTGAACGTCATCCGGCATCTCGAAAGGATAGAACTATGTCTCGCAATGCTGTAATCATTACTGGCGCCGGCTTCCAGGACCACGATGTGGTGTTCACCTACTACCGTCTTCTGGAGGAGGGGTGGCACGTCGATGTGGCGACCAAGAACGGCGCCCCTGTCACCGGAAAGTACGGAATTCCGCTGCCGATGGACAAGACCGCCCGGCCCCTGATCGGGTACGAGGACCTCTCGGTCGACCAGTACGACGCGGTGATCCTCACTGGCGGCCACGAGGCTCCGGACCGGGTTCGCCAGGACAGGAATGTCCTGGATTTCGTGGCCGACATGGACAAGGCGGGCAAGGTCGTCGCGGGCCTGTGCCACGGCCCCTGGATCATGGTCAGCGCCGGGGTGCTGAAGGGCCACAAGGCCTGCGCGTACATCGGTCTGCGGGACGACGTGATCAACGCTGGTGCCCATGTGGTCGACAGCGACGTCATCGTCGACGGCAACATCATCACCTGCTCCTACTACGGCTACATGGGGGCCTTCATGCGGAGCGTGTTCGAGACTGTCGCGAAGGTCTCCGCCTGATGGCCGGCCTGCTGGCGCTCGACTTCGACGGGGTGGTCTGCGACGCCCTGGAGGAGTGCGCCCTCGTCACCTGGCTCGGAGCGCAGTGGCACGACCGCTCCGTCCCCGGCTCCGGCCACGTCAAGCTGTTGCCCGCCGACTTCATGGCGCGGTTCCAGAAGGTGCGCAACTACTCGCGACTGCTTGACCACTTCGTCGTGGCGCATCACCCGGCGGCCGACAGCATCGGATCCCAGGCGGACTTCGACCTCCTCTTCGCATCAGTGTCGTCCGACTACGTCAGCCGGTTCGCCACTGCGGCATCCCTGGCCCGGGACTGGTTCCGGACCGAGGAAACAGAGTTCTGGCTCGGGCTGCACACCCTGTACACAGGGTTGGACAACCTTCTCCGGCAGCACTCGGGCAACGTGGCGATCATCACCGCGAAGGACGAGCAGTCGGTGCGCTCCATTCTGCGCCGGCATGGGCTGGACCAGACCGTGTCAGAGATCTTCGGTGAATGCGGCCGCAAGGCAGAGGCTGTCCAGGAGTTGTGCTCTCGTCGGGGAACCACCGCGGAATCCGTGACCTTCATCGACGACAACCTCACCAACGTTCGCCAGGTCTCTGCCACCGGCGCACGAGCCCGATGGGCCCAATGGGGCTATCAGACGCCGGAACACCGGGAGGAGGCCAAGCGGTTCAACGTCGCATCGCTGGAGCTCTCCGACCTGCCGCAGCTGGCCGTCTGACCCGCCTTCGGCACGGCCATGGGTGGGGCACAGCGCGTCTGACTGTGCCCCACCCACCTCCGTGTCGCACAACGCCTTACCCATTCTGTCCTTGGAGCAGATGCTCATGAGTACCTTGCAGCCCGTGGCCGCCGAGCGAACCGCGCGCCTGGGCCGTGTCCCGCGGGGTGACCGTGGTTTCTCCGTCCAGTTGATGCTGCTGGTTGCGATGGCATTCGCGATTCCCGCCCAGCTCTATCTCGCGATCCCGGTCGCGGAGCAGATCCAGAGGCCCTTCCGTGTCGACGCGGCGACCGCCTCGTGGACGGGCAGCGCGTTCTCCTTGACCTATGCGGCCGGCTTTCTCATCTTCGGCCCGCTGTCCGACCGCGTGGGGCGTCGCCCCGTGCTGGCGTTCGGAGTGTTGGCCACCGCCTTGACCACAGCTCTGACCGCTTTGAGCCCTGACATGGGCTGGTTCATCACGTTCCGTGCGCTGCAAGGCCTTGCGGCGGCCACCTTCGCGCCCGTCGCCCTGGCCTATGTGGCCGACCGTGCGCCGGCGGCGCGGCGTCCGGTTTCCCTGTCGTTCATCACCACCGGCCTGCTGGGGGCTGGTCTGCTGGGGCAGGCGTTCGGCCAGTTCGTCGGCGCGCATGCCGACTGGCCTACGGCGTTCTGGCCGGCGGCCATCGTGTACGCGGTGGCGGCCATTGCCCTCTGGGGGCTGCTGGCTCCTGGGGCCACGGCGGCGACCACGACCTGGAGCAGCGTCCTTCTGGCCATGGGGCGGCTGATCCGTACGCCCGGCCCGGCGGCTGTGTTCGCGTCGGCCATCACCGTATTCAGCAGCTTCGTCGCCATGTACGCCGTGCTCAACCCCCACCTGCGTGACGCGTTCGACTTCGGCGAGGGCCGACTGCTCCTGGTGCAGGCCATCGGTGCTCTGGGTCTGATTGTCGGCCCCGTGGTCAACCGGCTGTTCGGCGGCAAGGGCCCGCGTGTGCTGGCCGTCGCGGGATTCCTGACTGCGGGGGGCGGCCTGCTCCTTGAGCAGCTCAGCAGTGTCCTCGTCGCGGTGGTGGGCGGAAGTCTGGTCTTCGTGTCCGGCATCAGCCTGGTGGTCCCCGGCCTGGTTGGCCTGCTGCACGAACTGGCTCCGCAGAGTCGGGGCGCCGCCGTGGCGTTCAACACCTTCGTCCTGTTCATCGGCGCATCGCTCGGGCAACTGGCCGCGGCTCATGCCGGTTACCGGCTGATGCTGGGAATCCTCGCCGTCTCCGTCATCGTGGCCGCCGTCGTCGTCGCCCTGTTCGCCAGACGCCCCCACCAGTGACCCCGACCCGCCAGCCTCGAGGAGGCGACCACCGTGCCGCCCCCCCCCGCATTCACCTGACCGATCCGGACCGGCCGGCGGTGGCCACCGCGCGGGCGCCGGCCATGGACGCCGTGCAGCGGGCCGGCAACGGCCACCCCGGCGCCGCCATGGCCCTCGCCCCGGTCACATATCTGCGCTACCAGCGGATCATGTGCCGTGACCCGTCCGCTCACGGCCGACGAGGCTGTATGCACCATGACCGTCAGCCCACCTCCCGACCCTGCGCGGCTGACTGGTCGCCGTCCGGGTTACCTCGAAGCAGTCAGCCGTGTATGTCCAGTCAATTGCGTGCCCTCGGAAGGAACTGTCAACATGACCGCGCCCAAGCGGATGCTCTACGTACTCACCAGCCACGATGTTCTCGGCGACGGCGGCAGGCCGACCGGGTTCCACCTCGGTGAAACTGTCCAGCCCTGGTTGATCGCCTGTGCGGCCGGATACGAAGTCGACTTCGCCTCGGTCATGGGCGGCAAGCCGCCCATGATCGGTCATGACCTCGACAGAGCGGAGGAGACCGCCTTCCTCGCGGACGCCGACGTCAGGGACAAGCTCGACCACACGCTCACTCCGGAGGAAGTCGATGCGTCCCGGTACGCGGGCGTCTTCTTCGTCGGCGGTCACGGCACGATGTGGGACTTCCGCGGAAACGCCCGGCTCGAGTCGACAGCACGGAGCATCTACGAAGCGGGCGGAGTGATCGCGGCCATTTGCCACGGCCAGGCCGCACTTGTCGATCTCACCCTGTCTGACGGCAGCTACCTGGTCGCAGGCAAGGCCCTGACCGCCTTTTCGAACGAGGGCGAAGCAGCGCGGGGCCTGACCGACGTTGTGCCGTTCTCCCTGCAGAGCATGCTGGAAGCCAGGGGGGCTGTGTACTCCTGTGCGCCCGACCGCACCGCACATGTCGTGGTCAGTGAACGGCTCGTCACCGGGCAGAATCCCGCCTCCGCACCGGAGCTGGGCCGGCGGATGGTCGCACTCCTCGGCCAGTGAGGGAGACAGCCCGTGCACAGGCGTGCGGTCGGCTCGTCGAGCCTGCCGCACCGGCTCGACTCCGCGGTGGTCTGGATGAACGATCGCGGCAACACCGAACAGTGGAGCACGACACCGTATTCGCACAGGCCCGGCGGGGTGGCGCGGGTCGAGCGGTACACGACCGAGAACGGCGGGCGGGTGATGTTCCCGATCGTGTCGGCCGGGACCGTTGTTCCGGTGCTCTACCTGGGGCTGGCCGGTCACTCCTCGCTCACCGCGCTTTTGATCGGCGGGTTCTTCCTCGGCATCGGCGGTACCGCGTTCGCCGTCGGTGTGCCGCTGGTCAGTGCCTGGTTCCCGCCCGAGCGGCGCGGTCTGGCCATCGGGATCTTCGGGGCGGGCATGGGCGGTACCGCGATCAGCGCGCTGACCACGGTGAAGCTGGTGGACGCGTACGGTATGGCCAGTCCGTTTCTGATCACTGCCGGTGTACTCGCGGTCTATGCGGTGGTGGCCGTTCTGATGCTGCGGGACGCGCCCGGCCGTACCGTGCTGGCCGAGCCGCTGGCTCGCCGTCTGGCTGCCACCCTGCGGCTCGGCATCACCTGGCAGGCGTCCGCCCTGTACGCCGTCGCCTTCGGCGGCTACGTGGCCTTTTCCGTGTACCTGCCGACCTACCTGAGGACCGGCTACGGCCTCACCCAGGCGGACGCGGCAAGGGATCCCACCGTGGGCGAGACCAGCCGCGCCGCACCTGCGGGTGGCGTACCGGACTTCCAGCGGAGCGCTCAGCGGTGTCCCGGCCCCTTCAGCGGGTGGGTGTGGCCCGATCGGCCCTGTCGGGTACCCGGAGATCCGTCGGAGGGTGGTCTGGTGCGGAACGACATGCACCTGCCGCCGAACCCCGATCATCCGGAAGGGGACCCAGATGTCCGTCGACACCTCGCAGGCGCCCGCCCACCTCACCGATGACGAGCTCAGGACGCTGGACGCCCACTGGCGTGCCGCGAACTACCTGTCCGTCGGCCAGATCTACCTCATGGCCAACCCGCTGCTGACCGAGCCGCTGCGGCCCGAGCACGTCAAGCCGCGGCTGCTGGGCCACTGGGGCACGTCCCCCGGCCTCAACCTCGTGTACACCCACCTCAACCGTGTCATCCGGGCACGCGACCTGAATGCCCTGGGCATCTGGGGGCCCGGCCACGGCGGCCCCGCAGTGGTCGCAGGTTCCTGGCTGGAAGGCTCGTACACCCGGACCTACCCCGATGTCACCCGGGACGCGGCCGGCATGGCGCGGCTGTTCAAGCAGTTCTCGTTCCCGGGCGGGGTACCCAGCCACGTCGCGCCGGAGACGCCCGGCTCGATCCACGAGGGCGGTGAGCTGGGCTATTCGCTCTCCCACGCTTACGGGGCCGCACTGGACGCCCCCGACCTGGTCGTCGCCTGCGTCATCGGCGACGGCGAGGCGGAGACGGGCCCCCTGGCCGCCTCCTGGCACTCCAACAAGTTCCTCGACCCGGTCCACGACGGTGCCGTCCTGCCGATTCTCCACCTCAACGGCTACAAGATCGCCAACCCGACCGTGCTGGCCCGGCTCCCCGAGGCCGAACTCGACGCCCTGCTCGAAGGGTACGGCCACGACCCGATCCACGTGACGGGCGACGACCCGGTCGCCGTACACCAGGCGATGGCGCACGCCATGGACACCGCCCTGGACCGCATCGCCGCGATCCAGCACGCCGCCCGCGAGCAGGGCGCGGCTGAGCGCCCCCGGTGGCCGGTCATCGTGCTGCGCACCCCCAAGGGCTGGACAGGACCGGCCGAGGTCGACGGCCTGCCGGTGGAAGGCACGTGGCGCTCCCACCAGGTCCCGCTGTCTGCCGTACGGGACAATCACCAGCACCTACGGCAGCTGGAGGACTGGCTGCGCTCCTACCGCCCGGAGGAGTTGTTCGACGAGCAGGGCCGCCCCCGCCCGGAGGTTCTGGCCTGCATCCCCGAGGGCGCCCGCCGGCTCGGCGCCACCCCGCACGCCAACGGGGGCCTGTTGCTGCGCGAACTCCCGCTTCCGCCACTGGAGTCGTACGCGGTCGACGTCGACAAGCCCGGCGCCACGCTGCACGAACCGACCCGCGTGCTGGGCGACTTCCTGGAACACGTCATGAGGGCGACCGCCGAACGACGCGACTTCCGCCTGGTCGGCCCTGACGAGACCGCCTCCAACCGCCTCCAGGCGGTCTACGCCGCCAGCGGCAAGGCCTGGCAGGCCGGCACCCTGGACGTCGACGAGCACCTCGACCGGCACGGCCGGGTGATGGAGATCCTCTCCGAGCACACCTGTCAGGGCTGGCTGGAGGGCTACCTCCTCACCGGACGGCACGGCCTGTTCTCCTGCTACGAGGCCTTCGTCCACATCGTCGACTCGATGGTCAACCAGCACATCAAGTGGCTGCGCGTCACCCGCCGCCTGCCCTGGCGCGCCCCCATCGCCTCCCTCAACTACCTGCTGACGTCGCACGTGTGGCGCCAGGACCACAACGGCTTCTCCCACCAGGACCCCGGTTTCGTCGACCACATCATGAACAAGAGCCCGGAAGCGGTACGGGTCTACCTGCCGCCGGACGCCAACACGCTGCTCTCGGTGGCCGATCACGCGCTGCGCAGCCGCGACTACGTCAACGTGATCGTCGCCGGGAAGCAGCCCTGCTTCGACTGGCTCTCCATGGAGCAGGCCCGTGTCCACTGTGCACGCGGCGCCGGGATCTGGGACTGGGCCGGGACGGAGAACGGCGGCGAACCGGACGTGGTACTGGCCTGTGCCGGCGACGTCCCCACCCAGGAGGTGCTGGCCGCCGCTCAGTTGCTGCGCCGCCACCTCCCGGAGCTGTCGGTGCGCGTGGTCAACGTGGTCGACATCGCGCGGCTGATGCCGAGCGACGAACACCCGCACGGCATGACCGAATTCGAGTACAATGGCTTGTTCACCCCCGACAAGCCGGTGATCTTCGCCTACCACGGCTATCCCTGGCTGATCCACCGGCTCGCCTACCGCCGCACCGGACACCGGCATCTGCACGTGCGCGGGTACAAGGAGATCGGCACCACGACCACGCCGTTCGACATGGTCGTCCGCAACGATCTCGACCGCTACCGCCTGGTCATGGACGTCATCGACCGCGTTCCCGGCCTCGCGGTGCGCGCCGCGGCCGTACGGCAGCGGATGGAGGACGTGCGGCTGCGCCACCACGACTGGATCCGCGAGCACGGCACCGACCTGCCGGAAGTCGCCGACTGGACCTGGGACGGCTGACCGGCGCGGTGCGGCGGATTCGAAGGGACAGGGCCGATCGGCCCTGTCCCTTCGGCCCTGGGACGAGCAAGATCTGGAGGAGAAGCCGGGCTCGCCCACGACCGGGCACCGGCAGGGAACGCGACACACGGACACGAGGAGTAACTGATGGCGGACAGTGAGCAGTCCGGCCCCGGCAGCCCGATCCGGGTCTTCCTGCTGGACGACCACGAAGTGGTACGGCGGGGAGTGCGCGACCTGCTCGACGACGAGCCGGACATCTCGGTGGTCGGTGAGGCCGGCACGGTCGAGCAGGCACTGGTGCGTGTCCCGGCGTTGCGCCCGGACGTGGCGGTGCTCGACATCCGGCTGCCGGACGGCGACGGTGTGACCGTGTGCCGGGAGCTGCGCTCGCGCATGCCCGAGCTGGCCTGCCTGATGCTGACCTCGTTCGACGACGAGGAGGCCCTGCTGGACTCGATCATGGCGGGCGCGTCCGGGTACGTCCTCAAACAGATCCAGGGCTCCGACCTGGTGTCGGCCGTACGCACCGTGGCACGTGGCCAGTCGCTGCTCGACCCGAGCGCCACGACCAGGCTGATGGCCAGGCTCCGCGGAGGGCAGCAGCAGGAACCGGAGCCGGAGGGGCTGCCGGGCCTGACCGACCGGGAGCGGGAGATTCTGGCGCTGATCGGCGAGGGCCTGACCAACCGCCAGATCGGGCAGCGACTGTACCTGGCCGAGAAGACCGTGAAGAACCACATCTCCCGCCTGCTGGCGAAGCTCGGGGTCGAGCGGCGCATCCAGGCCGCGATGATCGCCAGCCAGGCCCGGGACCGGCTGAGGCAGCAAGGGCACTGAGCAGGCATCCGCATCCAGGGGCGTGCCGGCCGCTGACTCGGGCCCCGGCTGGGTCAGACGACGCTGCCGCTGCCGTACGGGGCGTACAGGTCGAGCAGGCGGGTACGGGTCGAGTGCAGCCGGTGGGCGAGGATGTCGCCCACCCACTGGGTGATGGACAGGCCGAACCCGGGGTTGTCCCGGCACATCGTGCGCACGGCCGTGGCGTCGAACTCGTACGCCCGGACCGGCGAGGTCGCCTCCGCGCCCAGATGCCAGACGTGCGGGGCGAACAACCATGACCAGCCGATGAGTTCGTTGTGACCGAGGGTCTCGATGACAGCGGCCCGGCGACCGGGGACATGCAGGTCGAGGGCGACCGCGCCGGTGCGGATGATCCAGAACCGGTCTGCCCGGCCACCCTCCTCGAACAGACGGGTGCCCTGGGGGAACATCACTTCCCGTGGGATCCGCATCAGCCGCTGCCGGTGCTCGGCGGGCAGGGCGCGCAGGATGCTGAGGGTGGTGGGAGCGGTCATGACCTGCCTCCGGTGAGGGTCTGGGGACCTGCCGCTTCCAGCGTGCAGGCACGGTACGGCCCGTGCCCATGGGCCACACGGCCCTGGTCAGGGACCACTCGGGCCATGCGGAGGCCGCGTACGGCAGACCGCCTGCTGCCGGGCGGGTGGCCGTTCGGCGCAACAAAAACCATGGGGTGCCGGGCGTCGATGCCAGAGTTTGAGGCAAGGCGAGGAATGGCGTTCCCTGGTGAGACCGAACCGAGCATCCGGATGGGCGACGAAGCCTGAGGAAGGGGCGGAGCGGTGGCCGCGCAGACCGAGCCGACATCGGGCAGGCAAGGCAGGAAGCGGCAGGCGGCGCTGGACGGGGAGGTGGCCGAGGCGCTGGTGCGCTCACGCCGGTTCTTCACCCGCGCGGAGGTCTCGGAGGATCTGCGCTCGCTGCACAGGACCGGTGGCCGTCAGGCGGACGAGTTCTACCGGGACCGCTGGTCGCACGACAAGGTGGTGCGCTCCACGCACGGCGTGAACTGCACCGGTTCGTGCTCGTGGAAGGTGTACGTCAAGGACGGCATCATCACCTGGGAGGCCCAGCAGACGGACTACCCGTCGGTGGGCCCGGACCGCCCGGAGTACGAGCCGCGCGGCTGCCCACGCGGGGCGGCGTTCTCCTGGTACACGTACTCGCCCACCCGAGTCCGCTACCCGTACGTACGCGGCGTGCTGCTGCAGATGTACCGGGAGGCCAAGCAGCGGCTGGGTGATCCGGTGGCGGCCTGGGCGGACATCGTGTCCGACCCGGAGCGCGCCCGCCGCTACAAGGCGGTCCGGGGCAGGGGCGGCCTGGTGCGGGCGAGCTGGGACGAAGCGGTGGAACTGGTCGCCGCCGCGCACGTCCACACGATCAAGGAGTACGGTCCGGACCGGCTGGCCGGCTTCTCCCCGATCCCGGCGATGTCGATGGTCTCCCACGCGGCAGGGGCCCGCTTCTACTCCCTGCTCGGCGGGGTGATGCTGTCCTTCTACGACTGGTACGCCGACCTGCCGGTGGCCTCGCCGCAGGTGTTCGGCGACCAGACCGACGTACCGGAGTCGGGGGACTGGTGGGACGCCGGGTATCTGATCATGTGGGGCTCCAATCTGCCGGTGACCCGCACCCCGGACGCGCACTGGATGGCCGAGGCCCGGTACCGGGGCCAGAAGGTGGTGGCGGTCTCCCCGGACTACGCGGACAACGTGAAGTTCGCCGACGAGTGGCTCGCGGCCCAGCCCGGCACCGACGGGGCGCTGGCGATGGCCATGGGGCACGTCGTCCTGAAGGAGTTCTTCGCCGACCGCACGACCCCGTACTTCCAGGACTACGTCAAGCGGTACACCGACCTGCCGTTCCTGGTCACGCTGGACGAGCGCGAACCCGGGACGTACGTGCCGGGCAAGTTCCTGACCGCCGCCGACCTCGGCGGGGCGGAGGCGGAGGCCGAGCACGCGGAGTTCCGCACCGTCCTGCTCGATGCGGCGAGCGGGCGGCCGGCGGTCCCGAACGGCACGCTCGGCGACCGCTACGGCGAGAGCGGCGCCGGGAAGTGGAACCTGGACCTCGGCGGCATCGACCCGTCGCTGTCCGCGGCGGGCGGGGACGAGGCCCCGGTCGTGGTGGAGCTGCCGCGTTTCGACGCCCCCGACGGCAGCGCGGGGCGCCTGCCGCGCGGGGTGCCGGTGCGGCGGATCGCCGGGCGGCTGGTGACCACGGTGTACGACCTGCTGCTGGCCCAGTACGGGGTGGCCCGCGACGGTCTGCCCGGCCGGTGGCCCACGGGCTACGACGACGCCACCGAGCCCTGCACCCCCGCGTGGCAGGCCGCGATCACCGGGGTGGACGCCGACCGGGCCGCCCGGATCGCGCGGGAATTCGCGGCCAACGCCGAGGAGTCCCGCGGCCGTTCGATGATCATCATGGGGGCGGGGACGAACCACTGGTTCCACTCCGACACCATCTACCGGGCGTTCCTGACGCTCACCACACTCACCGGCTGCCAGGGCGTCAACGGCGGCGGCTGGGCGCACTACGTCGGCCAGGAGAAGGTCCGCCCGATCACCGGTTACCAGGCGATCGCGACGGCGGCCGACTGGAACCGCCCGGCCCGCCTGATGATCCAGACGGCGTACTGGTACCTGCACAGCGACCAGTTCCGCTACGACCCGTTCTCCGCCGACACTCTGGCGGCGGCCGGGGCCGGCGGCCCGTTCGCCGGGAAGGCCACCGCGGATGTGATCGCCGCGTCGGCGCGGATGGGCTGGATGCCCTCGTACCCGACGTTCGACCGCAACCCGCTCGACCTGGCCGACGAAGCGGCGCGGGCGGGGCGCGACGTGGGCGAGCACGTGGTGGGGGAGCTGAAGGCGGGCAGGCTGCGGTTCGCGGTCGAGGACCCGGACGCGCCCGAGAACTTCCCGCGGGTGCTGACCGTGTGGCGGGCTAATCTGCTGGGCTCGTCGGCGAAGGGCAACGAGTACTTCCTCAAGCACCTGCTGGGCACCGACTCCTCCCTGCGCGCCGCCGAGGCACCGCCCGACGCGCGCCCCCGTGATGTGGTGTGGCGGGAGGAGGCCCCGGTCGGCAAGCTCGACCTGCTGCTGACGCTGGACTTCCGCATGACCAGCACCACGGTCTTCTCCGACGTGGTGCTGCCGGCCGCGACCTGGTACGAGAAGCACGACCTGTCCAGCACGGACATGCACCCGTTCGTGCACGCCTTCAACCCTGCGATCGCCCCGCCCTGGCAGACCCGCACGGACTTCGACGCCTTCCACACCCTGGCGAAGGAGTTCAGCCGCCAGGCCGCCGGCTGTCTCGCCGTACGCAAGGATGTCGTGGCCGCGCCGCTGCTGCACGACACGGTGGACGAACTGGCCACTCCGCACGGGAGAGTGCGGGACTGGAAGGCCGGCGAGTGCGAGCCCGTACCCGGCCGCACCATGCCGAAGCTGATCACCGTCGAACGTGACTACGGCGCCGTGGCCGAGAAGATGGCCGCGCTCGGCCCGCTGCTGGACACCCTGGGCGCCACCACCAAGGGCGTCACCTTCAAGCTCGACCGGGAGCTGGAGTACCTGCGGCACAAGAACGGCACCGTGCGCGGGGGAGTGGCCGACGGCCGCCCGTCCGTCGCCCGGGACGTGCACGCCTGCGAAGCGATCCTCGCCCTGTCCGGCACCACCAACGGCCACCTCGCCACCCAGGGCTTCCACACGCTGGAGGCCCGCACGGGCACCCGGCTGGCCGACCTGGCGGCCGAACACGAGGGCAAGCAGATCACCTTCGCCGACACCCAGGCCGCCCCCGTCCCGGTCATCACCTCACCGGAGTGGTCGGGTTCGGAGACCGGCGGGCGCCGCTACTCGCCGTTCACGGTCAACGTCGAGCGCCTCAAGCCCTGGCACACCCTCACCGGCCGGCAGCACTTCTACCTCGACCACGACTGGATCACCGCGCTGGGTGAGCAACTCCCCGTCTACCGCCCACCGTTGAACATGCACGCCCTGTTCGACGAGCCCCACATCGGCGAAACCGGCGAACTCGGCGTCACCGTGCGCTACCTCACCCCGCACAACAAGTGGTCCATCCACTCCGAGTACCAGGACAACCTGTTCATGCTCTCCCTCTCACGGGGCGGGCCGACCATCTGGATGAGCACGCAGGACGCGGCCAAGGCCGGGGTCAAGGACAACGACTGGGTCGAGGCCGTCAACCGCAACGGCGTCGTCGCCGCCCGCGCGATCGTCTCGCACCGCATGCCCGAGGGCACCGTCTACATGCACCACGCCCAGGACCGGCTCATCGACGTGCCCCGCACCGAGACGAGCGGCCGGCGCGGCGGCATCCACAACTCCCTGACCCGGCTGCTGATCAAGCCCAGCCATCTGATCGGCGGCTACGCCCAGCTGTCGTACGCCTTCAACTACCTCGGCCCGACCGGCAACCAGCGCGACGAGGTCACCGTCATCCGCCGCCGCGCGAACCAGGAGGTGGAGTATTGATGCGTGTCATGGCCCAGATGGCGATGGTGATGAACCTCGACAAGTGCATCGGCTGCCACACCTGCTCGGTCACCTGCAAGCAGGCGTGGACCAACCGCACGGGCGTCGAGTACGTGTGGTTCAACAACGTCGAGACCCGCCCCGGCCAGGGCTACCCCCGCCGCTACGAGGACCAGGACACCTGGGAGGGCGGCTGGAAACTGAACAAGCGAGGCCGGCTGACGCTGAAGGCGGGCGGCCGCTTCAAGAAGCTGATCGGCATCTTCGCCAACCCCAAACTCCCCTCCCTCGACGACTACTACGAACCCTGGACCTACGACTACGAGACCCTCACCAACGCCCCGTTGCAGGAGCACACCCCGGTCGCCCGCCCCAAGTCCCTGATCTCCGGCAAGGACATGAAGATCTCCTGGTCGGCGAACTGGGACGACAGCCTCGGCGGCTCCGCCGCGACCGGAGAGCAGGACGTGCTGCTGCGGGAGGTCTCGGAGAAGATCAAGCTGGAGTTCGAGCAGACCTTCATGTTCTTCCTGCCGCGGATCTGCGAGCACTGCCTCAATCCCTCGTGCGCGGCGTCCTGCCCGTCCGGCGCGATCTACAAACGGGAAGAGGACGGCATCGTCCTGGTCGACCAGGACCGCTGCCGGGGCTGGCGGATGTGCGTCACCGGCTGCCCGTACAAGAAGGTGTACTTCAACCACCGCACCGGCAAGGCCGAGAAGTGCACCTTCTGCTTCCCGCGCGTGGAGGTCGGCCTGCCCACCGTCTGCTCCGAGACCTGCGTCGGCCGCCTGCGCTACATCGGTCTCGTCCTCTACGACGCCGACCGCGTCCTCGAGGCCGCCTCCACCCCCGACGACACCGGCCTGTACGAGGCCCAGCGAGAGGTCTTCCTCGACCCGCACGACCCGCAGGTGATCGCAGAGGCGGAGAAGGCCGGCATCCCCCGGGACTGGATCGACGCCGCCCAGCGCTCCCCGATCCACGCCCTGATCAACACCTACAAGGTGGCGCTGCCGCTGCACCCGGAGTACCGCACCCTGCCCATGGTCTGGTACATCCCCCCGCTGTCCCCGGTCGTCGACGCCGTACGCGACACCGGTCACGATGCCGAGAGCCACCACCACCTGTTCGCCGCCGTCGACGCCCTGCGCATCCCCGTCGACTACCTCGCCCAGCTGTTCACGGCCGGGGACCCGGCGCCGGTCGACGCCGTGTTGCGCCGCCTGGCAGCGATGCGCTCCTACATGCGCGACATCAACCTCGGCCGCGAACCGAACGACACCATCCCCAAGTCCGTCGGCATGAGCGGCGAGCAGATCTACGACATGTACCGGCTGCTGGCCCTGGCCAAGTACGACGAGCGGTACGTCATCCCGCCCGCCCACGCCGAACAGGCCCACGAACTGGAGGAGTTGGCCACCGAGTGCAGCCTGGACTACGAGGGCGGCCCCGGAATGGGAGGGGCCGGGCGCAGCCCGTCGGCCAAGGGTGGTGGTGGGCGACGGGCGGGCGGCTCCGGCCCCTTCGGTGAGGCATCGGGAGGCGCCGCGCCGATCGCGGTGGAGAACTACCGGGCGCTGCACGACCGGCAGACCTCCGACACCCCCGTCGCCCCCACCGACAAGGCCAGCCGCGTCAACCTCCTCAACTGGGACGGCAAGGGCTCCCCACCCGGCCTCTTCCCACCCAAGCCGTCCGACGCCGGCCATGACGCGCACACGGACACCGGCGGGGAGGTGGAGCCGAAACCATGAAGCGGACGACACGACGCCCGGCGCGCACCGCGCCCTGGCACCCCTACGCCTGGCAGACCCAGTCCCTCCTGCTGGCCTACCCCGACGACCGGTTCCCGCCCCGCCTCGCCCTCACCCACAAGGTCGCCCCTGCGCTGCCCGAGGCGGTCGCCGAACCGCTGCTGCGCTTCACCGCGCACGCCGAACGCACACCCGGCGCCGACCTGGCCGCCGCCTACGTCGCGACCTTCGACCACCGCAAACGCTGCTGCCCGTACCTGACGTACTACGCCCACGGCGACACCCGGAAGCGTGGCGTCGCCCTGCTGCGGATGAAGCAGACGTACGCCGAGGCCGGATGGCGCCTGAGCGACGACGAACTGCCCGATCACCTCGCCGTCGTCCTCGAGTTCGCCGCCACCGACCCCGCCACCGGACACCGTCTGCTCACCGAACACCGTGCCGGCCTGGAGCTGCTGCGCCTGGCCCTGGCCGACGAAGGCTCGCCCTGGGCACACGTGCTGGACTCCGTCTCGGCCACCCTGCCCGCCCTCGCCGGTGACGAGCACGAAGCCGTTGTGCGTCTGGCCGCGGACGGCCCACCCGAGGAACAGGTCGGCCTCGACCCGTACGCATCCCCCGTCTTCCTGCCCGACCCTGTCGTAGGAGGTCACCGATGACCGCACCCGCGCAGCCCCTCACCCTGGCGGCGGAGGCCGGCACCGGTGGCATCCTGCTGTGGGTCGTCCTGCCCTACGTCGTGCTCGCGGTCTTCGTCCTCGGCCACATCTGGCGCTACCGCTACGACAAGTTCGGCTGGACCACCCGCTCCTCCCAGCTCTACGAGAGCCGCCTGCTGCGCATCGGCAGCCCGCTGTTCCACTTCGGCATCCTCGTCGTGCTGATCGGCCACATCGGCGGCCTGCTCATCCCCAAGAGCTGGACCGAAGCGGTCGGGATGAGCGAGCACACGTACCATGTCTCGGCGGTCGTCCTCGGCACCATCGCCGGCGTGTGCACCCTGGGCGGACTGGCCATCCTCATCTACCGCCGCCGTACCGTCGGCCCCGTCTTCTCCGCCACCACCCGCAACGACAAGGCGATGTACGTCTTGCTCACCGCGACGATCGTCCTCGGTCTGGCCGCGACGGTCGCCGCCAACATCGTGGGCGGCGGCTACGACTACCGGGAGACCATCTCCCCCTGGTTCCGCTCGGTCTTCTACCTCCGGCCCGAGCCGGACCTCATGAGCGGAGCCCCGGTCCTCTTCCAACTCCACGCCCTCAGCGCGCTGCTGCTGTTCGCGGCCTGGCCCTTCACCCGCCTCGTCCACATGCTCACCGCGCCCCTCGGCTACCTGACCCGCCCCTACATCGTCTACCGCAGCCGCGACACCCAGCTCGGCGCCCGAGCCCCGCGCCGCGGCTGGGAACGGGCCGGACAGGGGAGGTGACTCAGGTGGCCTGCCGTCAGCGGCCGGCCCGTCACCACAGCTCCAGCCGGCCTCAGCTTCAGGGTGGCCGACGCGGTGTCCGCCCCACGAGCTGCCCCCGGGCCGTCGGTCAGACCGTCTCCGCCGGCTGGGCCTGCCGTTTGCGGGCGCGGTAGGCCGCGGCCTTGATCTTGTTGCCGCAGGACTCCATGCCGCACCACTGCCGACGCATGCCGCGCGACCGGTCGATGTAGATGCGGGTGCACTCCGGATTGCCGCACTCCTTGATGAGCGGCACATCCGGTCCGCTCAGGAGCTCGACGGCGTGCCGTGCCACGGTGGACAGTGCCTGCTCCGGAGTCGCCGCCGTCCACCGGCCCGCCGGGGTGAGCTGCGGTGTGGCGGGGGGTCTGCGGGCGGCGTCGTTCAGCACAGCGAGCGCTTCCGTGTCGTACGGCTCGCCGCGCCGACGGTCGGTGGCCAGCGCGTAGACGGCCTCCCGTACCGCTATGGCCTGCTCGACGTCGGATTCCTGGCTCGGTGAGACGGCATCCACGACTCCGGATTCCAGGTACCAGGCGTCCAGCCGGTCCGGCGACACGAACATTTCGAACCGTACGGATCGGCGGGCCCGGAGTGTCGCTGCGAAGTCGAGCGCCGGGTTTCCGCACACGAAGACATGATCCAGATTCACATCACCATTCTGACAGGTGACCGCGCGGCCCTGCAATCGCGTCACCGGCCCTCGCGCATCGTCACCGGCTTGACGGGCGGCGAGCCGAGTGCAAGTATCGTCACCAGTTGAACCAGTGACGCAACCCTGTCGCTGGTGTGTCGAGAAAGGAGCTGAGCATGGCTGTCACTTACACGGACGCCGCGGAGGTGGCGCGCCGGGCGCGGTTCGGCAGGCTGCCGGAGCGCATTCGCCTGGAGGACACCGTCGAGGAGCGGCCGGCCATCGCGCCGGATCCGGCGCGAGACGCGTACAACGAGGACGAATGGCTCGCGCGTACATGCCTGTAGAGCCGCGCCGAGCGGCAAGGGTCTCGAGGATTCCGGTGCAGGCGCGACGGATGTGCACAGTCCTCGCGGTGATCGCGACGGCGGCCGTGATCGGATTCGGCTGCTTCGCGCAGGTCTTCTGATCGCACGGCCACGGAGAACGCCGGACACGCTGATGGCGAAAAGGGAGTCCGGATGTTCGACAGGCGGAGCTTCGGCAGGACCGTGGGCGTGGGTGCCGCCGGGGTGGGGCACACGTCCTTCGGCCGTCTGAAGCAGATCCGGGCCGGTGAGCTGAACGTCGGCCACGCGGAGGTCGGTCCCGTCCGCGGGCCCGTGGTCATCTGCCTGCACGGCCGGCCCTGCGACATCCACAGCTTCGCCGACGTGGCGCCGCTGCTCGCCGCGCGGGGGTACCGGGTGATCGTGCCCTACCTGCGTGGCCACGGCACGACGGGATTCCTGTCGGAACGGACGTTCCGCAACGCCCAGCAGGCGGTGGTGGCGCTCGACATCATCGCCCTGATGGACGCTCTGAAGATCGACAAGGCGGTGCTGGCCGGGTTCGACCGGGGATCGCGAACGGCCGACATCATCGCCGCGCTCTGGCCGGAACGCTGCCGGGCCCTGGTCTCCGTGACCGGCTATCTGATCACCAACCGCGAACGCAACAAGTCGCCCCTGCCGCCGAAGGCGGAGTGGGCGTGGTGGTACCAGTACTACTTCGCCACGGAACGGGGTCGGCTCGGACTCGAGAACGAGCAGTACCGGCACGATCTGGCCCGGCTGGTCTGGGAGTTCAACTCCCCCGGCTGGCGCTTCGACGACGCCACCTTCGAGCGCACGGCCACCGCCTTCGACAACCCGGACCACGTCGGCATAGTCGTCCACAACTACCGCTGGCGGCTGGCCTGGCCGACGGTGACCCGCGCCACGACCGACTCGAGCAGCGGCTTGCCGCGGGCCCCACGATCGCCGTACCCACCGTCACCCTCGACGGCGAGAAGGATCCCTTCACGCCCGCGGGTGACGGCTCGTCCTGCCGCGACAAGTTCACCGGCCCCTACGCGCACCACACCCTGAAGAACATCGGCCACAACGTGCCGCAGGAGGCACCCGGGGAATTCGCCCGAGCCGTCCTCGAAGCCGACGGTTTCAACCGTCTCCGACCGGCCCTGCAGCGACCCCTCCAGGGCAGTCAGGCCCGTCGGCCGCGCTGGTCGCCCGGATCGAGGAGTTGGCCGCGCAGAGCATCGAGCTGGTGGGCGTGTTCGACCGCGGACGTTTCGTCGAGGGTGGTGAGGGCGAGCAAGAGAACGTCCGCGATGACGAGGCCGGTCAGTGATTCGTTGGTGGTTCCGGTGGGGGTGCCAGCTGCACTCTTTCTACTGGTGTATGAGCAAACATGAGTATTCAGATGGTCTTCCAGGATCCCTACGTCTCCCTCGACCCCCGGCTGACGGCCGGCCAGTGCCTGCGGATCGCCCTCCGGCTGCACGGCCACACCTCGACGGACACTCACATCACCGCGCTGCTCGACCAGGTCGGCCTCGGCCCCCGCGAGGCGGACGCCAAGCCGCACGCACTGTCGGGCGGCCAGCGGCAGCGGCTGACCATCGCGCGGGCCCTCGCGGTCGAACCGCGGATCCTGGTCCTCGACGAAGCGGTCGCGGCACTCGACGTGTCGATCCAGGCCCAGATCCTCCAACTCCTCGGCGAGATCAGGCGCGACACCGGTGTCGCCCTCGTCTTCGTCAGCCACGACCTGGCCGTTGTCCACCACATCACCGACGAGACCGTGGTGATGCGCCGGGGCGTCGTGGTCGAACAGGGCCCGACCGAGCAGGTGCTGAGCGCCCCGAGCACACGTACACCCGGCGTCTGCTCGCCTCGGTGCCCCACCAGGGCTGGGATCCCGCCGACGCCCGGCAGAAGTGAGGCCTGAGCCGTCCGGCGCCTATCTGTCGCGGGTGCAGCGGCCCGTGGGGTTCGCTGCCGGTGGGCGGCACTGGAGGACGAAATCGGCCGGACTGGTGCTCAGATAGCGGCCGATGCAGCCGTTCACCGTCGTTCGCCCGCGCTCGGCGCAGAAGGCGAGTGCCGCGCGGCCGTCGGCGAACGGGCCCGGGGCGTAGAACACCCAGTAGCCCGGGCGGAGGGAGGCGTAGTCGTCACTGCGCACGAAGCCGGCCTCGGGCACGGACTCGCGGATCCGGGCGAGGCGCCGGTCGCGGGCCGCGGTGCCCGCGGACAGCGGTTCGGAGTACAGCTGGGCGATCCAGCGGCCGTCGCCGGCCGGGGTGGGGGACGCCCCGGGACCGGTCGGTGCGGGCGTCGGAGTCCGCTTCGGTGTCGGGCTCGGGGACGTCGTGCGGGCGGTCGGTGCGGAGGACGTGCTCGTCGCGGAGCCGCCCGCTGCGCCGACGGCACCGGCGGTCGTCTCGTCCTTCTTCTCGTCCCCGGGGGCGCGCAGGGTGAGCGCGAGCGCGGTGGCCGCGCCGACGGCCAGGACGGCGGCCACGGCGACGAGGACGGGTGTACGGCGACGGGCCGGGCGCCCGGGGTGGGGGGTGCCCTGCCGTGTGGGCGTCGCGGCCGGGGCCGGCGGCGGCACGGGTGCCGCTGTCAGAGTCGGCTGGGCCCACGGCGGTGCGGTACCGGACTCGACCTGCGCCAACAGCGCGTCCAGCTGCTCGGCGCCGGGGCGTGCCGCCGGGTCGCGTACGAGGAGGGACTGGAGGACGGGGGCGAGCGGGCCGGAGCGCAGGGGCGGGGGAACGGGGTCCTCGAGAACCGCGGCCAGGGTGGCGAGCGTCGTCGCGCGGCGCAGCGGACTCACCCCCTCCACGCACACGTACAGGAGCAGCCCGAGGGACCACAGGTCGGACGCCGGGTCGTCGTCGTGCCCGCGGAGCCGCTCGGGGGCCATGTACTCGGGTGAGCCGACGAGTTCGCCCGTGGCCGTCAGCGCGGTCGCGCCCTGGAGAGCGGCGATGCCGAAGTCGGTGAGGACCGCGGTGCCGTCGGGGCGGAGCAGGATGTTCGCGGGTTTGACGTCCCGGTGCCGGATGCCCGTCGCATGCGCGGCGCGCAGACCGGCCAGCACCTGGCGGCCGATGCGCGCCGCCTCCACCGGGCTCAACGGGCCGTCGTCCACCCGCTGTTGGAGCGAGCTGCCGGGGACCAGCTCCATCACGATCCACGGGTGGGGGTCCGCCTCGATGATCTGATGGACCGTCACCACATGGGGGTTGCTGAGCCGCGCCAGTGCCCTCGCCTCGCGCATGACCCGCTCCCGTACGGCAGGCGAGGCCTCCGCATCCGGGCGTACGGCCTTGAGGGCGACTTCGCGCTGCAGCCCGGTGTCCCGGGCCCGCCACACCGTGCCCATTCCTCCGCTGCCGAGCCGCTGGAGCAACTCGAAACGTCCGTCGATCATGTCCCCCGGTGCATTCACGTGCCTCAGGTTAGGGCAGGAGCAGATCCCCCGGTGACGGCAGGGGCGCCTTGGCGGCGAGGGCCGCTGTCGGTCATGCGCCCCGGCGTATCCGGGGCGGCCGGTCATGCCGACCGGCTGCGCCGGGCGAGGGCCGGAACCGTGCCACCGGCGAGGACGGTCTCCCGCTGCCGGTCCGACACCGGCCGGGCAGAGACGTGTGGACGCTCGGGCGGCGGATACCCGTACCAGGTCAGGTGAAGAACGGAGGTGCGTCGTGGATCTTCCAGTGCACCGTACCGGCGGCTCTCCGGAAGCATGGCGCCGACGGGGTCTGCCCGACTGGGATCCGCTGTCCGAGTTCGAGAACCTGTGGCGCGACATGGGCCGCCTCTTCGAACAGCGGACGGCCCCCGCGTGGGGCGGCGGCCCCTGGGTGCCGCTGGTCGAGGAGGACGAGACCGAGGACGCCTACGAGGTGCGGGCCGAGCTGCCCGGCATTCCGCGGGAGAACATCTCCGTCGACGTCGGCGATCATGAGCTGCGGATCTCCGGCGCAATGAAGGACGAGGACCAGGGCCGCGTCCTCTCCCGCCGCAGCGGCCGGTTCTTCTACCGCACCAGCCTGCCGACCGACGTCGACGCCGACAAGATCGAGGCCGAACTGAACGACGGCGTCCTGCGCATCCGCCTCCCCAAGTCCGGTGAAGCCAAGCGCCGCCGCATCTCCATCGGGGGCAAGGGCTGAAGGAAGAGGCTGAGGACCGAGAAGAAAGGCAGGGCAGCGCATGCAGTTCCGTGATCGCAGACAGGCTGGACGGGACCTGGCCGAGCGGCTGCGCATCCTGCGGGAGGAGGGGGCTCTCCCGCGCCCCGTCGTCCTCGCCCTGCCCCGCGGCGGTGCCGTGGTCGCCCGCGAGGTCGCGCAGGTACTGGAGGCGCCGCTGGACGTGCTGGTCGTCCGCAAGATCGGGGCGCCGTTCCAGGAGGAGCTGGGTGTCGGGGCGATCGCCGGGGACGACCCTCCGCTGTTCGACGAACGCACCCTCGACGGCCTGGGCCTGAGCGAAACCGACGTCGCCGGGATCGTGGAACGGGAGCGCAAGGAGGTGCAGCGGCGCGAACAGCGCTACCGGCGCGGCCGTCCCGCCCCGGATCTGCAGGGCCGCACCGTGATCGTCGTCGACGACGGACTGGCCACCGGGGCGACCGCCCGCGCCGCGCTGCGCCGGGTACGCCGCGAGGCGCCCGGGCGGGTGGTGCTGGCGGTGCCGGTGGGCTCCCCGGAGGCGGTCGAGCTGCTGCGGGGCGAGGCCGACGACGTGGTCTGCCTGCACCGGCCCGAGTCGTTCATGGCCGTGGGCCTCTGGTACGAGAACTTCGACCAGCTGACCGACGACGACGTGCTCCAGGCGCTGTACGGCCCACGGGCTGTGCCCGCGCCGCCGGCCACGGGCAGTGCGGGGTGAAACGAGTGCACGCGAGCCGTTACTCACGGGTTTGACTCTCGCGTCAGGGAGACCGAGCGATGGAACTGGTCGAGGAGCGCCCCTACCGCTTCCGCATCGACCCGCACGCGGGGATGCGGGTACCCGGCGTGGTGTTCGCCTCCCGTGACCTGCTGAGCGATGCCGAGCAGTCGCTGGAGCAGGTGGCCAACGTAGCGACGCTGCCGGGCATCGTCGGTGCCTCGTACGCCATGCCGGACATCCACTGGGGGTACGGCTTCCCCATCGGTGGGGTCGCGGCGACCGCCGTGGACACGGGCGGCGTGGTCTCGCCCGGCGGGGTCGGCTTCGACATCTCCTGCGGGGTACGGCTGCTGGCGGCCGACTGCGACCGGCAGGGGCTGCGGGGGATGCTGCCCGCGATCATGGATGGCCTAGGCCGGCGGATTCCGCGGGGGGCGGGCCCGGGAGGGGTGTGGCAGCTGAGCGGGCAGCAGGAGCTGGAGCGGATCCTGCAGGGCGGTTCCCGGTACGCCGTCGAGCAGGGCCACGGCCAGGAGCGCGACCTGACCCGCTGCGAGGACGGCGGGGCGGTCGCGGACGCCGACGTGACGCAGGTGAGCGAGCGGGCCAGGGAGCGGGGCCTGGTGCAGGTCGGCAGCCTTGGCTCCGCCAACCACTTCCTGGAGGTCCAGGAGGTCGCCGAGGTGTACGACGAACCGGTCGCCACCGCCTTCGGGCTCGCCCGCGGCCAGGTGTGCGTGATGATCCACTGCGGTTCGCGCGGCCTCGGGCACCAGATCTGTACCGACCACGTCCGGAGGATGGACCGCGCCATGAACCGGTACGGCATCACCGTCCCCGACCGCCAACTGGCCTGCACACCGGTCGACTCGCCCGAGGGACAGGCGTATCTGGGCGCGATGGCCGCGGCCGCCAACTACGGCCGGGCGAACCGCCAGCTGCTGTCCGATGCGGCACGCGGGGTCTTCCGCCGCGTCGCAGGGGTGCCGCTGTCCCTGGTGTACGACGTGTCCCACAACCTCGCCAAGATCGAAACGCACACGGTGGACGGGACCCCGCGCCTGCTGTGCGTGCACCGCAAGGGCGCCACCCGCGCCTTCCCGCCCGGCCACCCCGAACTGCCCGAGGACCTGCGGGACTTCGGTCAGCCGGTGCTGATCCCCGGCACCATGGGCACGGCCTCCTACGTCCTCGCGGGTGTGCCGGTCGGCGACGCGTTCCACTCCGCCTGCCACGGCGCGGGCCGCACCCTGAGCCGCCACCGGGCCGCCCGCACGGTCACGGGCCGGGAACTGCGCGCCCGACTGGAACGGGCCGGTATCGCCGTACGCCCGAAGTCATGGCGGGGTCTGGCCGAAGAGACTCCCGAGGCCTACAAGGACGTGAGCGCGGTGGTGGCGGCGACCGAGGCCGCGGGACTGTCCCGCACGGTGGCCAGGCTGGTTCCGCTGGGCGTGGTCAAGGGGTGACCGCGCGGCGCGTCACACATCGACGGTGACCGCGCAGGACCAGCCGTCCGGACCGGGCCCGATGCGCAGCTCCCCCCACGACACGCCTTTCGGCGCTGCACCGGTGACCTCCACCGCCCCGAGGGGGGCCACCGCCATCCGCACGTCGAGGCCGCCGTCCGACGCCTCGGCCGCCACGCCGACGGGAACCTCGCCGTACACCTCCAGCCGGAAAACGACCTCGTCCAGCAGCGCGGTCAGGAACTCCTCGTCGCTCCCTTCGGCGAGCCGCAGCCGGGCCTCGCCGGTCGGCCGCGCACCGGAGACGTCGGCGAAGCCCTCCACCATGCCCAGGACGGCCTCCACCAGGCAGCGCTCCCGACTCGCTCCCCACGCCTCGATGCGCACGTCGGCCGTGTGCGGCACCGACCGGTGTCCGCTCCGTCCCTGCCCGCGCGCCGCCGCTGCGTCCTCGGCCATGCCCGCCGAGTGCCCGCTGGGCCGACTCGCACGCATCACTACGGACGCGCGCCTGTATCCGGCATCAGGTTCGCATGCTCATGCCATGGATACGTCATCGGTATAGCGCCGTAACACTCCTGACCGAGGCTCATCTGGCACCTCCGGTCTCATCAGCAACTCACCCCCCACGTGACCGGGTTGATCGGACGCCGCGTCCGCATCGCGGGCGCGGGTGAGGAGGAGTGGATGGCTGCGGAGAGATCCACGGCGTCTCGGCGCGACTTCCTGCGTTCCGTCGGGATCGCGGGCGGCGCGGGAGTGCTCTATTCGGCGATGGGCGCGCTGGGCCTCGCGCCGGTGCCGGACGTACGGGCCGCGGAGTACCGGGCGCCCAGCAAGAGCGATTTTGCGCTCAGCGGTCGGAGCGCGAAGAAGGTCCTGGTGCTCGGCGGCGGCATCGCCGGCCTGGCCACCGCGTACGAACTCGGCAAGGCCGGCTACGACTGCCGGATCCTGGAGGCGAAGGACAGGCCCGGCGGCCGCAACTGGACCGTGCGCGGCGGCACGACCCTGACCGACCTGGACGGCCGGAAACAGACCGCGTCGTTCTCCAAGGGCCAGTACATGAACGCCGGGCCCGCCCGGCTGCCCCAGTCGCACGTCACGCTCGAGTACTGCCGTGAACTCGGCGTCCCCGTCGAGGTGTTCACCAACCAGAACGCCAACGCGTACATCTACCACGAGAACAGCCCCGCCCTCGCCGGACAGCCGATCCGCTGGCGCACCGCGAAGGCCGACGTCTACGGCTACGTCTCCGAACTGCTCGCCAAGGCCACCGACCAGGGCGCCCTGGACGCACAGCTCACCGCCGCCGACAAGGAGCGGCTGATCGCCTTCCTGCAGAACTTCGGCGCCATCAAGGGCAAGGCGGACGGCTACGCCTACACCGGCACCGACCGGCGCGGCTACTCCGTCGAGCCCGGCGCCGCCTTCGAGGAGGGCACGGTGCTGGGGCCGGTGCCCTCGCTGTCGGACGTCATCGCGAGCGGCGTCGGGCAGCGCTTCTCCTTCGAACTCGGCTACGACCAGGCCATGCTCATGTTCCAGCCGGTCGGCGGCATGGACGCCATCCCGTACGCCCTCGCCGAGGCGATCGGGCGGGACCGGATCACGTACGGCGCCGAAGTGCTGGAGGTCAAGAACCTGGCCGACGGCGCCGACGTCACCTACCAGGACACCCAGGGCCGCACCCGCACCCGACACGCCGACTTCGTCGTGGCCGCCGTACCGCCCATGGTCATGGCCCGCATCAAGCACAACCTCGGCACGGACGTCACCGCCGCGCTGAAGTACCCCGTCTCGACACCCGTCGGCAAGATCGGCCTGGAGTACCGCAGCCGCTGGTGGGAGACCGACGAGCACATCTACGGCGGGATCACGCCCACCGACACGGACCTGGCCACCGTCTGGTACCCGTCCTACGGCTACTTCGGCCGCCGCGGCACCCTCATCGGCTACTACAACTTCGGCGCGAACGCCCTCGCGTACAGCGCCCTGCCGCACGAGGAGCGGCTCGCGCGGGCGGTGAGCCGCGGTGTGAAGATCCACGGCGAGAAGTACCGCACGGAACTCGCCAACTCCTTCAGCGTGGCCTGGCACCGCACCCCGCACATCGAGGGCGGCTGGGTGGGCTGGCCCTCGCAGAACGGCCCCGAGTACAAGCTCCTCAACCGGCCCGCCGGACACGTGTACTTCGCCGGGGACTGGCTCAGTCACGTGATCGCCTGGCAGCACGGCGCCTTCAGCTCGGCCCGCAAGGTCGTGACCGACATCCACGAGAGGGTGATGGCCGCATGAACCGGCGCACGAAGGCTGTCATCGGTACGGCCCTGACCGTCTCGCTCCTCACGGGCGGTACCGCGCTCGCCGACGCCCGGGGCTGGTGGCCCGGCCCGAAGGAGGTGCGCGTCCTGCTGCCCGACGGCCAGTCCAACCCGGCCATCGCGAACGGCGTGGCGACGGGCGGAGAAGTGGCCCTGTACCAGAGCAGCGGTCTCGGGCCCACCGCGCTCAACCCCTCGGCGCCTGACGGGACGCCGGAGCGCTACACCGACCCGTCCCTCACCGAGGGCGCCGAAGGCGTCACGATCACCGAGGCGCAGGCCCTCGTCGTGCTGCGCAACATCAGGACCAACCTGGAGGCCGCGGGGCTCACCCCGGCCGACGTCATCACGATGAAGTGCTACCTGACGAAGCCGCCCGGCGCCGAGACCGCCGACTACGCGGGCTGGAACCGTGCGTACCGGCAGTATTTCGCCAACCTGGATCTGACCACCCATCAGGTCGTACCGGTGCCCATGGGTACGTCCGCCCCGAAGCCGCCACTGCTCGCCAACAAGGCCCGCCCGGCACGGGCCACGATGGAGGTCGCCTCACTGGCCGTGAAGGGCTGGCTGGTGGAGGTCGAGGTCACCGCGGCCTACAAGAAGCGCTGAGGGGTGAAGATCGGCCGAGATACGTCGGGGCGGGGTCCGCACAGCGGGCACCGCCCCGTACGTTGCCCCTTTCCTGTCCGGCACGCCAACTCCTGTACCGGGAGCATCCTTGGACATCGAAGGCACCTCAGACGCCCCCCGCTCCGGCCCGCTCTCCCGCCGCAGATTCCTCCAGGCCGGCGCCACGGCCACAGCCCTCGCCGCCGTGAGCACGCCGGTCGCGGCCGCCGCCTCCGATACGACCCCCCTCTCACTCACCGCCGCCACAGGGGGCTCCGCGACCCTCGCCCCGTCCGGTGACCGGTTGGTCGCCGAGGTCCAGAACGTGCTCTGGTCCGTCCCGCGCAACGGAGGCACTGCCGTCGCGCTCACCCCGCCCGGTCTCGAACCCACCCGCCCGCAGTTCTCGCCCGACGGCAGCCGTCTCGTCGTGTGCGCCTACCGAGGCGGAGGCTTCCACCTCTGGACGCTACGGCCCGACGGCACCGGGCTGCGGCAGCTCACCGAGGGACCGTGGGACGACCGGGGTCCGGCCTGGTCGCCGGACGGCACCCGGATCGCCTTCGCCTCCGAGCGCGGGGGCGACACCGTGACCGGCTCCCCGTACCGCATCTGGGTCGTGGATGTACGCACCAGCACGCTGACCCGGCTCACCGGGCGCCCCGGCCAGCAGGGTCCCGGGCAGGACGCCGCCTGGGAGGACTTCGACCCCACGTGGTCGCCAGACGGTGAGCGGGTGCTGTTCGTGCGTGCGTCCGTCACCCCGACGGGCACCCTCCGGGCAGCCACCGTCGCGTCGGTGGCCGCCGACGGCTCGGGTCCGATCACCACCGAGCGCACCGACGACTCCGGCGCCCAGCTCATGACCCCCGCCGTCTCGCCCGCCGGACGCCTGGCCTACCTGCGCACCACGCCCTCGCCCGCTGCCTCCTGCACCCTCGTGGTGGACGGGAAACCGGTCGCCGTAGAGGGCGATGTCCTCCCGGCGCCGCCCCGCTGGGCGGACGGCGAGCGACTGCTCCTCACGGTCGACGGCCAGTTCCGCCTGGTCGACCCGGAGGCGCCCGACGACGGCGAGGGGATCCCGTTCACGGCCACGCTGCCCGTGGACCGCCCCCGCTACCGCGGCAAGGTCCACGACTTCGCCGGCGCCGGCGCCCGTCCCGTCCGCGCGCTGCACCTGCCCGCCCTGTCACCGGACGGCCGCCGCGTCGCCTTCGCCGCGCTCAACGCGCTGTGGACCGCCGACACCACGGGCGGCCGCGCACCCCGCAAGATCCTCCAAGTTCCCTCCACCCGCTATGTGCTGGCGCCGACGTGGACGCCGGACGGCACGGCGCTGGTGTACGCCGACGACCGCGACGGACTGTTCGCCGTACGCCGCCGCGACCTCGGCTCCGGCGAGGAGACGACGCTCGCCGAGGGCGGCCGTGTCTTCCCCGCCCTCTCGCCCGACGGGACGCGGCTGGCCTGCCTCGACATGTCCGGCAACCTGGTGGTGCGCGAGCTGCCCGACGGCGGCGAACGGGTCCTCGCCGCGCCGCTCGGTGCGGGCGGGCTGCCCGGCCGACCCAGCTGGTCGCCCGACGGCCGCTACGTGGCGCTGTGCGACCGCAACCGCCTCAACCAGCGCTTCCGCGAGGGCTACAACCTCATCCGGGTCGTCGACACGACCACGGGAACGGCCGCGTTGCACGCCCTCGCCCCGCACACCTCACTCTCCGACCGTTACGACTCCGGCCCCGTCTGGTCCCCGGACGGTCGCTGGATGGCCGTCGTCGCCGAGTCGGCGCTGTGGCTGCTGCCGGTCCGCGCCGACGGCACTCCCGAGGGCGAGCCCCGCCCGCTCACCACCGAACCCGCCGACCACCCGTCCTGGTCCGCCGACGGCCGCTCCCTCCTCTACCTCTCCGCGGGCACCCTGCGTCTGATCGACATCGCCACCGGCAGGGCCCGCACCGTCCGCGTACCGCTCGACTACCGCAGACCCCGGCCGGCCGACACGGTCGTGCACGCGGGCCGCTTCTGGGACGGCACCGGGCCGGAGGTCCGCGAGGACATCGACGTCGTGGTCCGCTACGGCCGTATCGCGGAGGTGTCCCCGCACCGCACCGGCCGCCCGGCGGTACGCCACCTCGACGCGAGCGACCGCACCGTGATCCCGGGCCTGTGGGACGCCCACACGCATCCCTGGCAGACCACCTACGGCGGCCGCCAGACCGCGCTCCAGATCGCGTACGGCATCACCACAGCCGTCTCGCTGGGCGGGTTCGCCTACGAGCAGGCCCGCATCCGGGAGGCGGTCGCAGCCGGTGCCCTCGCCGGCCCCAGGCTGCTGACCACCGGCGAACTGCTCGACGGGGCGCGGGTCGCCTACAGCATGGGCCGCGCCCACCGCACCCGCGAGGGCCTGCGCCGCTCGCTGGAGCGCGGTGCTGCGTTGGACTGGGATTTCGTGAAGACGTATGTACGGGCTCCCGGCTGGGTGATGAAGGAGGCCGCCGACTTCGGGCACGACCGGCTCGGGGTGCGCAGCGGAAGCCACCTGTGCACTCCGGGCGTGCAGCTGGGTCAGGACCTGACGACCCATCTGCAGGCCACGCAGCGCCTGGAGTTCGGGCATGCGACCTCCGCGACGGGGCGTTCCTACCAGGACGTCGAGGAGATCTACACCCGCGCCGGATTCCACCTCGTCGCCACCCCCTTCACGGCACTGCCGCTGCTCGGCGCCGACCCCGCGCTCGCGGACGACCCGCGCGTCACCGCGCTCATGCCGCCGTGGGACACGGCGCTCGTACGGCAGCAGGCCGGGCAGCCGCCCACCGACGCCCAACTGGCGACTCTGGACAGGGAGCTGAACGTCTACCGGCGGATCCTCGCGGGCGGCGGACTGGTCGCGCTCGGCACGGACCAGCCGCTCGTCCCGGTCGGGCTGCACCTGCACCTGGCCCTGCGCGCACTGCACCGTGCCGGCCTGTCACCGGCCGAGGCGCTGCGCACCGTCACCCTGCTGCCCGCGCGGGTCTTCGGCGCCGAGGCCGACCTGGGCACCCTGGAGGAGGGCAAGCTCGCCGACCTCACGGTCGTGGACGGCGACCCGTTCACCGACTTCGCCACCCTGACCCGCACGGTGGCGGTCCTCCGCGGCGGCGTCCTCCACGAGCAGGCGGACCTGGTCGAGGCCTTCGGAGCCGCCACCACGCGGGGTGACGATCCACAGCGGTCGTTCGAGGCCACGGACTGGCTGGAGGTCAGCCGCCACATGCGACGCGAGGGGTGCTGCGATCCGGACAGCGGAGGCTGAGCACCGGAGAGCCACGACATCCCACTGATCACCCGCCCACCGGCATCGGGATCTCGAATGGCGCGGATGCGGCGGGTGGGCGGGGCCCGCGGAAGGTGTCGAGCATGACGCGCCGTGCGCCGTCCACGGCGGCCCGGGCAGCAGGGCGCACGGTGTACTCGCGGTGCCCGGTCCCGCTCACGGGGGAAACTCCTGTTCTCTGGCTTCTCTGGCTTTCACGCATATGAGAAGGGCGAAGCGCCCGCGCGGCGACGGCGCGGGCGCTCCGGCTCGGACGGTTCTCACCCCAGCAGGCAGATGAAAACCGATTTCATGTAGGGTCTGTGGTGTGGCGTCAGGCCGCCGGCAGGCCCGACCCCGTGCAGCGCACATCCGTCGCCGGCACCGTTCCGTCGATCAGGTACGCGGCGACCGTGTCGTCCACGCAGGCATTGCCCCGGCTGGCGAACACGCCGTGCGAGTAGTCGTTCTCGAGCGTGACCAGACGTGAGCCGGGCAGGAGCCGCCGGAGCTGGTGTGCCCCCTCGATCGGTGTGACGGGATCGTGTGCCGAGGCCACCAGCAGGGCCTCAGGTGCGTCGGGGCTGCCGAGCGGTGTGCGGTGGGCGGGCCGGTGGTACCAGTAGGCGCACGTGGACGCCTCCATCCCGGTCAGCACTGGCTGGGTGTCGATCCGGCGGGTGCGGCGGATGTCCGCCAGGATCCGGGCCGGTTCGGGGCCGGGGCCGTCGGCGCATTTGACGATGCGGTTCGCCGCCTCGTAGTTGCGTGAAGCCGGACCGTCGAAGGCGGAGGCGGGGCGCAGGCCGGCGACGGTGCTCTCCCGCAGGTAGGCGCGCAGGGCGTCGGCGAGGCCCGCCCAGCGTTCGGTACGCCCCAGTGCGCGGTACACGGCGCGGTCGAACTCCGCCGCACCGACGCCCTCCACGGGCCGGCGCGCGAGGCTTTGCCGGACCCGCAGATACGCCTCCCGCACCGCGCCCGCACGGTCCCCGAGACCGAAGCGGTCCGTGTGGGCGGCCGTCCATGCGAAGAAGGTGTCGCGCTGACGCAGCAGCGCCCGGCTCTGGACGACGTCGAAGTCGTACCAGTCCCACGGTCCGACCACGCTGTCGAGCACCATGCGGCCCACGCGGTGCGGGAACCGGGCGGTGTACGCCGCGCCGAGATAACTGCCGTACGAGACACCGAGGAAGCTCGTCGACGGCTCGCCGAGCGCGGAACGGATCGCCTCCATGTCGTGTGCGGTCTGCTCGGTCGACAGGTACGGCAGCGTGCCGTCCGCGCCCGCCGCGCAGTCGTCGGCCAGCTCGCGGAGCGAGGCGAGGTGGTTGCGTTCCGCCTTCGGCCCGACCGGCACGGGGTCCGCGCCCGGACGGTCGAAGAGACCGCCCATCGGCCCGCAGTCGACGGGTGCGCTCGCGCCGACGCCGCGCGGGTCGAAGCCGATGACGTCGTACGAACGCCGCACGCGCTCGGGGAGCTTGGCCCGCTTCGTCACCGCGTACGGCAGTCCGGAACCGCCCGGGCCGCCCGGGTTCACCAGCAGGATGCCGCGGCGTTCTGACGGTGTGCCCGAGGCGGGGACCCGGGAGACGGCTATCTCGACGTGCGGCCCTCGGGGACGGGTCCAGTCGAGCGGCACCGTCACGCTGCCGCACTCGACGTGGTCCGGGGCGGGCGGGGCCGGTACGGAGTCGGGACAGGTGCCGAAGTCGAGGGTGGAGGTGGAGGCCTGTGCCGGTGCCGTGGGGAGGAGCGTCGCGGCGCCGGCCGCGAGGGCGCACAGCAGGGCGGTGCGGCGTGGGGGAGGGGTCACGAGTCTCTCCGGAAAGCTCTAGATGATCAGATGACAATGGGAATCATTGTCGATAGGGTGTGCAGCGCAAAACCGGCGCCCCGTCGAAACAGGGGTCCGTCGGGCTGTTCTGACGTCCGAACGTCGCGCCACGCAAAGGAGAGTTGTGGGTCATCTGTTGGTGGTCGAGAGCTGGGTCGGCTCGATGAGCAGGCTGCTGCCGCGTGCGATACGGGAGGGCGGGCACGAGTTCACCTTCCTCACTCGTGACCTGCACCACTATCTGCGGTCCGCGCCGGAGGGAACGGCGCATCCGCTGCTGGGCGCCCGGAACATCATCACCGTCGACACCAACGACCCCGAGGCACTGCTGCCCGAGGCCGAGCGGCTGCACGCGGTGCTGGGCTTCGACGGGGTGCTGACGTCCTGCGACTACTACCTGTCGACGGCCGCGCGGATCGCCGGACACCTCGGCCTGCCCGGACCCGGCCCCGAGGCGGTCGAGAACGCCTGCCGCAAGGACGCCACCCGCCGCATCCTCGCCGACGCCGGACTGCCCCAGCCGCGCTTCGCCGTCCACGAGGAGTGGGCCGACATCGCGAGCGCCGCACGGGAGATCGGCTACCCGCTGGTCGTCAAGCCCGTCGACCTGTGTGCGGGCATGTTCGTACGGCGCGTGGACGACGAGGCCGAACTCGCCGCTGCATTCCAGGCGTTGGCAGACTTCCCGGTCAATGCGCGCGGTCAGCGGCGGGCCCCCGTCGTGCTGCTCGAAGAGCTGCTGGACGGGCCCGAGGTGAGCGTCGAGACCGTTTCCCACGGCGGAGCGGTGCACGTCGTCGGCGTGACCGACAAGAGCATCGGCGGAGCGCCCGCCTTCATCGAGACCGGTCACATGTTCCCGGCGGCCCTGACGCCCGCCGACACCGAGGCCGCCGAACAGACCGCGCTGGGCGCCCTGAAGGCGCTCGGTCTGACCGACGGCGTGGTCGCGCACACCGAGATCAAGCTGACGTCCGCCGGACCGCGCGTCGTCGAGGTCAACCCCCGGCCGGCCGGCAACCGCATCACCGAACTCGTCCGCCACGTCACCGGCATCGACCTCGCCGCCGCCTTCGTGGACGCAGCCCTCGGCACCGTGCCCGACCTGCGGCGCACCGACACCGGGCTGAGCAGCGCCGCCATCGGCTTCCTCGTACCGCACACCGCGGGCACTCTCGAAGCGCTCGACGGCAGCGAACTGCGGGGTGCGCCCGGTGTGCTGGAGGTGCAGCTCGCCGAGCCCGGCAAGGCCGTCAAGGCGGCCGGCAGCAACAACGAGTATCTCGGGCACGTCATGGCGGGCGACGCCGACGGGCCCGGCGCCCGCGACCGCGTCGAGGCGCTGCTGGCCGGGCTGCGGGCGGGGCTGGTGATCCGATGACCGCCGACACGGCGACGTATCCGGCGCTTCTCGATCTGGTGGACCGCGTCCGCGCCGGCGAGTTCGGCCCGGACCCCGCCTCCCAGCAGATCTCCGTCGCCTTCACCACACGGCAGGCCGTACGGCACGCCGGGCGCGGCACCGGCTACCGCAACGAGGTCCTCAGCCTGCGCCTGGCCGAGGCCGTCGGCTCCTGCGCGGTCGAACCCGGCGCCCTGCCCGACGGTGCGCTCGACGACTGCGTGGGCGCCGACGTCGCCCGGCTCCTCGACCATCCGCTGACACCGGTCCGGGTGGCCGCCCTCGACGCGTACCTGATGCACGTCACCCCGCACACTCCGGACCACGGGGCACGCCCGTTCCCGCTGCCCGCCGGATCGTCGCTGGAGAAGTCGCGGGCCCGCGCCCAGGCCGTCGTCGAGCTGCTCGATGTGCCGCCCGGCTCGACCGTGCTCGTCGTCGGTGTCGTCAACTCCCTGCTGGAGGCGCTGCGTTCGCGCGGCATCGGCTACGTGCCGTGCGACCTCAAGGGTGGTGTCACCGAGTGGGACGAGCCGGTCGTCACGGACGCGCTCGACGCCGCGGACCGCTGCGACGCCCTGCTCGTCTCCGGTATGACGCTCGGCAACGGCACCTTCGAGCCGCTGCGCCGGCACGCGCTGCGGCACGGCAAGCAACTGGTGGTGTTCGCCCAGACCGGCAGTGCCGTCCTGCCCCGTTTCCTCGGCCAGGGGGTGAGCGCGGTGTGCGCGGAGCCGTACCCCTTCTTCTGGCTCGACGGCGGACCCGGCGTCATCCACCGCTACGGCGGCCACTGTCCGGAGAGCGAACGATGACCGTGACCACGGCCGTACGGCCCGCTGCGCGCCGGGAACTGCTCGCCCTGCTCGGCCGTACGCCTCTGGTGCGCATCACCGCCGACCTGCCCGGACCGCAGCCCGGTTTCTGGGCCAAGCTCGAAGGGCTCGCGGCGGGCGGAATGAAGGCACGGGCCGCCGTGTCGATGCTGCTGGGCGCCCGCGAGCGCGGCGAACTGCGGCCCGGCGCGCCGGTGGTGGAGTCCACCTCCGGCACGCTCGGCCTCGGGCTGGCCTTCGCGGGCCAGGCGCTCGGCCACCCCGTCGTCCTGGTCGGTGACAGCGAACTCGAGCCGTCCATGCGGCAGTTGCTGCGCGCCCACGGGGTCCGGCTGGAGATCGTCGACCGCCCGGCCCCGCAGGGCGGCTGGCAGGCCGCCCGACTGAACCGGCTGCGTGAACTGCTCGCCGTTCTGCCCGGCGCGTACTGGCCCGACCAGTACAACAACCCGGACAACACCGCCGGCTACGCCTCCCTGGCGGCCGAACTCGCCGCCCAGCTCGACCACGTCGACGTCCTGGTGTGCAGCGTCGGCACCGGCGGCCACAGCGCCGGGGTCATCGGCCCGCTGCGCCGGCACTGGCCCGCTCTGCGGCTCATCGGCGTCGACGCCACCGGCTCCACGATCTTCGGCCAGCCCGCAAGGCCCCGGCTGATGCGCGGCCTGGGCAGCAGCATCCACCCCCGCAACGTCGCCTACGACGCCTTCGACGAGGTGCACTGGGTCGGCCCGGCCGAGGCCGTGGACAGCTGCCGCCGGCTCGCCCGGGGCAGCTTCGTCACCGGCGGCTGGAGCACCGGCGCGGTCGCGCTCGTCTCCGCCTGGGCGGCCCGTGTGCACCCGGGGGCGGTCGTCGCCACCGTCTTCCCCGACGGCCCGCACCGCTACCTCGGCACGGTCTACGACGACGACTTCACCACCGCGCACGGCATCGACCCGGCCGACGCGGCCCGGCGCCCCGTGGAGATACCGCACCCACGCGCCGCCGAGGCCACCGGCTGGGTCCGCTGCACCCGTGTCACCGACCCGCTCGACTCCCCGGAAGAAATCCAGTGAAGGCCACCCAGCGCACCGTACGCCTCGAACTCGCCGAGCCGCTGCGCATCTCCCGCTCCACCATGTCCGCACGCGACGCCGTGTGGCTCACCGTCGAACACGACGGGCTCCGCGGCCATGGGGAGGCCGTCACCAGCGTCTACTACGGCCTGGATGCCGACACCCTGGGACGGCTCCTCGCGGCGGTCGACCTGCACCGTTTCGCCGACCCCGAGAGCGCCCTCGACGCCCTGCGGGCGGGTGAGTTGGCCGGGAGCGACACACCGCCCGCCGTCACCGCCGCCGTCGACGCCGCGCTCCTCGACCTCGTCGGCAAACGCGCGGGCAGCCCCGTCCACCGCCTCCTCGGCGCCCCGGCCGCCCCCGTGGCCGCCACCGCCCGCACCATCGGCATCACCGACCCCCTGCACGCCGCCGCCGAGGCCCGGCGTCTGGCTGCGAGCGGCTTCCAGGTCATCAAGGTCAAGGCCGGCACCCCCGACCCCGAGGACGACGTCGAGCGCGTCCGCGTGATCCACGACGCAGCCCCCGCCGCCCGGCTGCTCCTCGACCCCAACGGCGCCTGGACGGCCGCGCAGGCCGCAGCCCTGCTGCCCCGGTTCGCCGACCTCGGTGTCGAGGCCGTCGAACAGCCCGTCGCCCCCGGCGACCCCGAGGCGCTGGGGGCCCTCGCCGAGCGCTCCCCGCTGCCCGTCATCGCCGACGAGGACGCCGTGGACCTCGCGGACGTCCGCCGGCTGGCCGGGCGTGTGCACGGCGTCAACGTCAAGCTCGCCAAGTGCGGTGGCGTCCACGCCGCCCTGCGCATCGCCGAGGCCATCGAGGGCAGCGGCACCGCGCTGATGCTCGGCTGCCTGACCGCCAGCACCCTCGGCCTCGCTCCCGCCGTCCACCTCGCCGACCGCGCCCGCTGGGCCGACCTCGACGGGCATCTGCTGCTCGCCCACGACCCGTGGACCGGGATCGGCGGCGCCGACGGGTTCGTACGGGCCGGTGACCTGCCGGGGCTCGGCATCGAGGAGGTGGCGCATGAAAACGTGGCATGAGATGCGGCAGTTCCCGCTCGCCGTCCGCCTCCTGCTGGTCAACCAGCTCGGCGTCAACACCGGCTTCTACCTCCTCATCCCCTATCTCGCCACCCACCTCACCGAGAACCTCGGCATGTCCGCGGCCGTCGTCGGCATCGTCCTCGGTGTGCGCAACCTGAGCCAGCAGGGCCTGTTCATCATCGGAGGCTCCGCCTCCGACCGGCTCGGCGCACGCGGCGTGATCATCGCCGGCTGCGCCCTGCGCACCGTCGGGTTCGGGCTGTTCGCCCTCGGCGACGGACTGGCCGTACTGCTCGCGGCGTCCGTGCTCAGCGGACTGGCCGGCGCCCTGTTCAACCCGGCCGTGCGGGCCTACCTCGCGCAGGAGGCGGGGGAGCGCAAGGCCGAGGCGTTCGCGCTGTTCAACGTGTTCGCCACGACCGGCGCGCTGATCGGCCCGCTCCTCGGCAGCCTCCTCCTCCTCGTCGACTTCCGCACGTCCGCGCTCACCGCCGCCGCCGTCTTCGCCGCGCTCACCGTCGCCCAGGCGCTGGTGCTGCCCGCGCGGGAGGTCGAACCGAGCAGGAGCGGGATCGTCGCCGACTGGCGCGAGGTGGTCGGCAACCGGGCGTTCCTGGCGTTCGCGCTCGCCATGGTCGGCATGTTCACCCTGGAGAACCAGCTCTACCTGCTGCTGCCGTCCGGCGCCCGGCAGGCCACCGGCTGGGACGGCGCGGCCGGCCTCGTCTTCCTCGTCGGCACACTCGTCAACCTCACCCTGCAACTGCGGCTCACCCGTGCCCTCAAGGAGCGGGGCAGCAGGGCCCGTTGGATCAGCGCCGGACTCCTGCTGATGGGGCTGGCGTTCCTCCCTCCGGCACTCGTCGCCGGCAGCAGCTCCGCCGGGCTCCTCGACGCGCTACCGGTCCTGCTCGGCACCCTGCTGCTCTACGTCGGCGTCATGATCGCCTCGCCGTTCGTCATGGAACTGATCCCCGGCTTCGGCCGCCCCGAGCTCACCGGCACCTACTACGGCATCTTCTACGTCGTCTCCGGCATCGCCGCCGCCCTCGGCAACACCGTCGTCGGCTGGGCCATGGACACCGGGGAGCGCGGCGCCGAGTGGCTGCCCTGGGTGTGCTGCGCCTTGTTCGGGCTCGCCTCCACGCTCGGCGTCGCCTGGCTGCACCGGCTGAACGCGCTGCCGGCCCCGCCGAAGCCCGCCGTACCCGCCGCGGCCTGAGGAGAGACATGTCCCCTACGACAACTGCGAACAACCTCCTCACCGACAACCCCGAGCTGTACGAGGCCCGTTTCCCCGATCCGGACCGCCTGGCCGGCCGCTGGACCGAGGACTGCCTGCGCCGGCACGGCGCCGGCCCGCGCGTGCTGGACATGGGCTGCGGCACGGGCCGCGACGCGGCGTTCCTGCACGTCACCGGGCGCACCGTCACCGGGGCCGACCTCTCCGAGGCGATGCTCGGGTACGCCCGTGTCCATCACCCCGGGCCCGCATACGTCCGCGCCGACCTGCACGGCTTCGACCTGGGCACGTTCGATGCGGTGGTGTGCCTGGACAGCGCGCTGCTCTACTGCCACACCAACGACCAGCTCGACGGCTTCCTGGCCTCCTGCCGACGGGCCCTCGCACCGGGCGGCCTGCTGGTCGCGGAGATGCGCAACGGCGCCTGTTTCCTGGGCCGTACGGACCTGCTCGACCGGCCCAGGGTCAACCAGTTCACCTGGCGGGGCACCGAGTACCGCTCCAGCACCACGCTCACGGTGGACCGTACCGCCCAACTCCTGCGCCGTACGCGCATCTGGACGGCCGACGACGGCTCCGCGCCCGTCGAACAGCGCTCGGCATGGCGGCTGCTGTTCCCGCAGGAGCTGCGCCACTTCCTGACCGCCCACGGCTTCGAGGTCCTCGATCTGTACGACGGCCCCGGACCGCGCACCGAACCCCCCTGGCACGAGGGCGAGTTGCCCGGCGCGACCACCGACGCGGACCGGCTGCACGTCGTCGCGCGTCTGAACACCCCCCACTGACCTGTCCCGTCTCTCCCCAAGGAACCCTCATGCACGACGAACGCTTCCCAGGCCTGCGCCGCCGCGGCTTCCTCGCCGCCACCGGCGCCGCCTCCCTCGGCGCGCTCGCCCTCACCGGCTGCGGCTCCTCCGCCCGCCCCGGCGCGAGCGAGGGCGACGGCAAGCCCAAGCGCGGCGGACGGCTGCGCGCCGCCTTCGCCGGGGGCGGCGCGAGCGAGACCCTCGACCCGCATCTCGCGAACCTCTTCGTCGACGTGGCCCGCGCCAAGGCGCTGTTCGACAAGCTCGCCGACTACGGCGCCGACCTGTCCGCCGAACCCCGCCTCGCCACCGAGTGGGAGCCGAACAGGACGCTGGACCGCTGGCAGGTCACCCTGCGCAAGGCCACCTTCCACGACGGCAGGCCGGTCACCGCCCAGGACGTGCTCTACAGCTACCGCCGGATCGTCGATCCCAAGCAGGCGTTCCGCGCCAAGGCGTCCCTGGAGCCCATCGACCTCGACGCCAGCCGCGCCACCGGCGAGCGGAGCATCGAGTTCGTACTGAAACGGCCGACCGCCGAATTCCCCAACATCCTGGCCGCGTTCGGCGCGTACATCGTGCCCGAGAACGCCACCGACTTCGACAAGAAGCCCATCGGCTCCGGCCCCTTCCGGTTCGTGTCCTTCACCCCCGGCCGCTCCGCCGTCGTCCGCCGCTACGACGACCACTGGGAGGGCGCCCCCTACCTCGACGAGCTCGAGTTCCTCGTCGCCAACGAGGAGTCCGCGCGCGTCAACGCCCTCCTCGGCGGCCAGGTCGAGTACGCCCACGAGCTCAACCCCACCACCGCCCGCGCCCATGAGGGCAAGGGCCAGATCGAGATCGTGCGGCTGCGCAACAGCGCCATGCAGGCCTTCGCGATGAAGACCGACCGGGCGCCCTTCGACGACCAGCGGGTGCGGCAGGCGTTCTTCCTCATCGCCGACCGCAAGGAACTCGTCGACGGCGCCCTGTCCGGGGCGGGCGAGGTCGGCAACGACCTGTTCGGCAAGGGCTACGAGTACTACGCCGACGGTCTGCCGCAGCGCGAGCAGGACCTCGACAAGGCCCGCGCCCTGCTGAAGCAGGCGGGCGCCGAGAACCTCAAGGTCACCCTCGACACCTCGGCCGTCGCCGCCGGGTTCACCGAGGCCGCCGGAATCTTCCGCGACCAGGCGAAGAAGGCGGGCGTCACCGTCGAGGTCAGAATGGGCAGCAAGGACTCGTACTGGAGCGACATCCTCGACTCCGGCACCCTCGCCTGCTACCGCTCCGGCGCCATGCCCATCGAGGCGCACATCTCCCAGCGGCTGCTCACCGACTCCACCACCAACGCCACCAAGTGGCAGCACAAGGACTTCGACGCGCTCTACCAGCAGGCCCAGTCCACCCGGGACAAGACCGAACGGGCCGCCGTGTACGAGCGCATGCAGCGCCGCCTGTACACCGAGGGCGGCTTCCTGGTGTGGGGCTTCGCCGACTGGATCCTCGGCACCGCCCGCACCGTCAAGGGGGTGGAACGCAACGCCCCCGCCAACACGCTCGACTGGGCGCGGTTCGACAAGGTGTGGCTGGCGTGAGCGGACTTCGCTCCTTCGTCGCCCGGCGGCTGCTCCTCGGCGCCCTGCAGACCGTGGCCGTGGTGCTGCTGGTCTTCGCGCTCACCGAGGCGCTGCCGGGCGACGCCGCGGTCGCCCTCGCCGGCGACCAGCCGGACCCGGCGCGGATCGCTGCGATCCGGGAGGCCATGCACCTGGACCGGCTGGCGCACGAGCGGCTGGCCGACTGGGCGGCGGGCCTGCTGCACGGCGACTTCGGCACCTCGCTCGCCTCCGGCCGGCCGGTCGGCCGGTACATCAGCGACGGCCTCGGCCCGACCCTGCTGCTGGCCGCGCTCACCGTCGTGCTGCTCGTGCCGATCGGCTTCGGCCTCGGCGTGCTGGCCGCGCGGCACGCGGGCCGGCTGATCGACCGGCTCGTCAGCTCGGTGACGCTCGCCGTGTACGCGATCCCCGAATTCGCCCTCGGGGTGCTGCTGGTGACCGTACTCGCGCTCCAGCTGGGCTGGCTGCCACCGACCGCCGTCGGCTACGGCACCGACCTGCTCGCCCACCCGGCGGTACTCGTCCTGCCGGTCCTCGTGCTGCTGTCCCGGCCGGTCTGTTCACTGGCCCGGCTGGTGCGGGCCGGGATGGTCGACGCGCTGGCCGCGCCGTACACGGTGCACGCCCGCCGCTACGGCGTCGCCGGCATCCGCGTCCGCTATGCGCACGCCCTGCCCAACGCTGTTGCCCCGGCCGCGCAGCAACTCGCCCGCACCATCGACTGGCTGCTGTGCGGCGTCATCGTCGTGGAGGCCCTCTATGTGATCCCCGGACTCGGCACCGTCCTGCTCAACGCCGTCGCCGAACGCGACGTGCCCGTGGTGCAGGGCCTCGCCGTGGTGTTCGGCGTCCTGACCGTCGTCCTCAACCTGGGCGCCGACCTCGTCGCCCACCGGTTCGCGCCACGGGCGGGGGTGGCCGCGTGAGGTTCACGGGGAGATTCGCGCTCGGCGTCGCCGTCATCGGCGTACCTCTCGTCCTCGCCCTGCTGGGGCCCCTGTTCGCGGGCGATCCGGGGCCGCGCGCCACGTCGTTCACGCTCGGGGACGGCCACTGGCTGGGCACCGACTTCGTGGGCAGGGACGTGTGGCAGCAGGTGCTGCACGGAGGCCGGCCCGTGGTGGTGACCGCGCTCGCGGCGACCGCGCTGGCGTATGCCGTGGCGCTGCCCCTCGGTCTGCTCGGTGCGCTCACGCACCGCAGGTGGCTCGAGGAGCTCCTGATGCGGCCCCTGGACGTGCTGCTCGCCGTGCCGTCGCTGCTGTTGATCCTGCTGGTGGCGTCGGTGTTCGAGCCGGGTGCGGTCGGGCTGGCGCTGCTGGTCGCGGCGGTCAACATCCCGGACGCGGCCAGGATCGTGCGGGCCGCCGCCGCGGAGGCCGCCGCACGGCCCGCCGTCGAGGCGCTGCGCATGCAGGGCGAGACCTGGTGGCGGATGGCGGTCGGTTACGTCGGCCGTGCCACGCTGCGCACGCTCGCCGCGGACGCGGGTGTCCGGCTCACCGGCGTGCTCTACCTGGTGGCGACGGCCGCCTTCCTCGGCGTCGGCGTCGCACCGGACGCCGCCGACTGGGCGGTCATGGTGGACCGCAACCGCACCGGCCTGGCCGTGCAGCCCTGGGCCGTGGTGGTGCCCGCCCTGCTGATCATCGCCCTGACGACGGGCGGCAACCTGCTCTTCGACGCCGCACTGGACCAGCGCGGAACAGCCGCGTCGGGCCACCGCGGCACAGACAAGGAACGACGGCCGTGACCCAGGAGCTGAACCGAGTGGATGCCGTCGCGGAGATCGCGGACCTGCGGGTCGAGATCGACGGCCGGGCGATCGTCGACGGAGTGAACCTGCGGGTCCTGCCCGGCCGGGTGACCGCGCTGGTCGGCGCGTCCGGCAGCGGAAAGACCACCACGGGTCTGGTGCTGCTCGGCGAGTACCCGTCCGGCGCCCGGGTCACCGGGGACGTGCGGGTGCCGGAGGGCGGCCTGGTGGGGTACGTGCCACAGCACCCGGCGGCCGTCCTCAACCCCGCCCGCCGGGTCTGCGCCCTCCTGAACGACATCGCCCGCACCCAGGTGCGTCACCTGCCGCGCCGCGAGCGCAGGGCGGCCACCCGCGAACTCCTGCTCCGGGCCCTGGCCGACGCCCAGCTCCCCGACGCCGAAGCCCTGTTGCGCCGTTTCCCCCATCAGCTGTCCGGCGGTCAGCAGCAGCGCGTCGTTCTCGCCCAGGCGCTCCTGCTCGGCGCCCGGGTCATCGTCGCGGACGAACCCACCACGGGCCAGGACGCACTGACCAAGTCCCGTATCGTCGGCCAGCTGTCCGCGGTCGCGGCGAAGGGCATCGCGGTGGTTCTGCTCAGCCACGACCTCGACGTCGTCCGCGCACTCGCCGACGACGTCCTGGTGATGCGGGCGGGGCAGGTGGTGGAGTCGGGCCCGCCCGAGCGGCTGTGGCTCGCGCCCCGGCACGAGTGGACCCGCCGGCTGCTCGACGCACAGACCCCGGGCCCGCAGCACGAGCCGCCCCCGGCTGCAGCACAACCGGTCCTGCACGTACGGGACATGACGGCACGTCACCGGGACGGCGACCGCGGTACGACGGTGGCGGTGCGCGTACCGGAGCTCACCGTGCAGGCCGGTGAATGCCTGGCCGTCGTCGGCCGCTCCGGCAGCGGCAAGACCACCCTCGCCCGCTGTCTGGCCGGGCTCCACCGCGACCACAGCGGAGAGATCCTGCTCGACGGCCGCCCGCTCCCGCGCAGTCTGCGGCAACGCGACCGTGACCGGTTGGCGGCCGTGCAGTACGTCTTCCAGGACGCCCGCGCCGCCTTCGACGACTACCGGCCCGTCCTCGACCAGGTCGCCCGGACCGCCGTACGCCTGCGCGGTGCCGACGCGGAGACGGCCGAGGCGGAGGCCCTGGCCACGCTCACCCGCCTCGGCCTGCCGGAGGAACTGGCGAGCCGCCGCCCCGCCCGGCTCTCCGGCGGCGAACTCCAGCGCGCAGCCCTGGCCCGCGCCCTGCTCGCCCACCCCCGGGTGCTGATCTGCGACGAGATCACCTCCGGCCTCGACACGGTCACCCGCCGCGGCCTCCTCGACGTCCTCGCGGGCCTGCTCCGCGACCGCGACGACCTCTCCCTGGTCCTCATCACCCACGACCTGGACACCGCCCGACTTGCCCACCGCATCGCCGTCCTGGATGCGGGCGAACTGGTCGAACAGGGCCCGGCCCCACGGGTGCTCACCGAGCCCCGACACCCCTTCACCGTCTCCCTCATGGAGACGACGGCACGCCTGGCGGCCGGGACGTGACAGCGCTGCGCCGGCCGCGTGGCCCGGCCGGTCGGTCAGCCGAGGGCCTTGTCCAGGTTGAAGGCCGCGCTGATCAGGGCGAGATGAGTGAACGCCTGCGGGAAGTTGCCCTGTTGCTCGCCCGTGTGGCTGATCTCCTCGGCGTACAGGCCCAGATGGTTGGCGTAGGTGAGCATCTTCTCGAACGCCAGCCGCGCCTCGTCCACCCGTCCGGCGCGGACCATCGCCTCCACGTACCAGAACGAGCAGATGGAGAACGTCCCCTCGTCGCCGCGCATACCGTCGGGGCTGGCCTGCGGGTCGTAGCGGTAGACCAGGGAGTCGGACACCAGCTCGTTGGTGAGGGCGTCCAGGGTGGCCAGCCACTTGGGATCCGTGGGGGCGATGAACTTCGACAGCGGCATCATCAGCACGGCCGCGTCGAGTACCTCGCCGTCCTCGTACTGGACGAAGGCCTGGCGCTGCTCGGACCAGCCGCGGCGCATGATCTGGCGGTAGATCGTGTCGCGGCACTGCCGCCACCGGGGAAGATCGGCGGGCAGCCCGCGCCGGTTGGCCATCCGGATCGCCCGTTCGATCGCCACCCAGCACATCAGCCGCGAGTACAGGAAGTTCTTGCGGCCGCCGCGGGTCTCCCAGATGCCCTCGTCCGGCTGGTCCCAGTGGCAGCACACCCAGTCGACCAGCGCGCAGACGTCGTCCCACTGGTCGCTGGAGATGGGTTGCGCCCACTTGTCGTACAGGTAGATCGAGTCGATGAGCGCACCGTAGATGTCGAGCTGGAGCTGCTCGGCGGCGCCATTGCCGACCCGCACCGGCGCGGAGCCCTCGTACCCTTCCAGATGGTCGAGCTCGCGCTCGGGCAGGTCGGTGCGCCCGTCGATGCCGTACATGATCTGCAGCGGGCCGGCGTGGCAGCCGGCGCCCGGACTGATGTGCCGGGTCACGAACTTCATGAACGCCTCGGCCTCGCTGGTGAAGCCCAGCCGCAGCAGCGCGTACACGCAGAAGGCGGCGTCGCGCACCCAGACGTACCGGTAGTCCCAGTTGCGTTCGCCGCCGAGCTGTTCGGGCAGGCTCGTCGTCGGCGCGGCCACGATCGCGCCGGTGGGCGCGTACGTGAGCAGCTTCAGCGTGAGCGCGGAGCGATGCACCATCTCCCGCCAGCGGCCGCGGTACTTCGAGGCGGACAGCCAGCGGCGCCAGTAGGCCACCGTCTCGCCGAACTGCTCCTCCGCCTCCATGTGCGGGCACCGGCGGGGCGTCACATCGCCCCCGACCCGGTCCAGCGCGAACACCGCCGACTCGCCCTCGGCGAGCTTGAAGTCCGCCCACGCGTCGGGACCGTCGGCCTCGAGCGGCACGGTGGCGGTCAGCGCCAGGGACAGGTCCTCGGAGTCGAAGACGGCCACGTCGCCGACCATCCGCAGGGTGTGCGGCCGGGCCCCGTAGTCGAACCGGGGCGCCACCCGCGCCTTGAACGGCAGGGAACCGCGCACGCACATCACACGCCGGATCAGCCGGTGCCGCTCGGCCTCGGTCGACTCGCCGCTGATCGGCATGAAGTCCTGCACCTCGCCGACGCCGTCCTCGGTGAAGAACCGGGTGATCAGGACGTTGGTGTCGGGGAAGTAGAACTGCTTGGTCCGCCCGGGCACGCTCGCCGCCAGCTCGAAGGCGCCGCCCCGCTCCGCGTCCAGGATCGAGGCGAACACGCTCGGCGCGTCGAAGGCCCCGCAGCAGTACCAGTCGATCGTGCCGTCGGTGCCCACCAGGGCCACGCTCCGCAGATCGCCGATCAGCCCGTGTTCGGCGATCGGCAGATACCGTGAGCGCCCGAACCCCTCGTCCCTCGGTGTCTCGGCCATCACAGCCTCCCTCGCCCGGTCCGGCCGGCGCGGTTCCAGCTTAGGCGCGATCGAACACAGGAGCGTCGTGAATCGAGGGTCCGGTACGCGGGCGGCGCGAATCGGGAGTCCGGTCGGTCACACCGCGAGGACCCCGACCCCCGCCTCCTCGAATCGTCGCACTGTGTGCTCGTCCACCGCCGTGTCCGTGACCAGCGTGTCCACCGTCTCCGCGGCGCAGATCCGGGCGAACGCCCGGCGGCCCAGCTTGCTGGAGTCCGCGGCGACCACCACCCGCTCGGCACGCTCGCACAGCAGCCGGTTGATCGACGCCTCCGCCTCGTCGTGCGCCGCCGCGCCGTGCACCACGTCCAGGGCGACGACACCGAGCACCGCCACGTCGAGGGTGATCTGGCTGAGCACGCCGTCGGCGAGCGGACCGATGAGCTCGTACGACTGTGCCCGCGCCACCCCGCCCGTCACCACGATCTTGAACTGGGGGCGGACGGCCAGCTCGTTGGCGATGTTGAGCGCGTTGGTGACCACGGTGAGCGCGGGCGAGCCGGTGGCCAGGTCGCTGCGCACGGCCAGGGCCCGGGCCACTTCGGTGGTGGTCGTGCCGCCGGTCAGCCCCACCGCCTCGCCGGGGGCGATGAGATCGGCCACGGCCTTGGCGATGCGCTGCTTCTCGGAGGCGTGCCGGGCGGTCTTGTAGCGCAGGGGGAGCTCGTACGACACGCCGTGCACGACCGCGCCGCCCCGGGTGCGGATCAGCATCTGCTGCTCGGCGAGCTGGTCGAAGTCCCGGCGGATCGTCGCGGCCGAGACCGCCAGCTCGGCAGCCGCCTCCTCGACGTCCAGCCGGCCGCGCTCGACGAGCAGCTCCAGCAGCGCTTTCCAGCGGGCGTCGCGCGACATCCGCACCCTCCGTCCGTTCCTCGTTCTGCGGCGACCCTAGCGCACCTGACTGTGGCCGAGATGCTTGATGATGCTCGAAGGAGGGGAGTAACTTGCAAGAACAAACATCAGGGAGGGGTGTCGCATGACGCATGTCGAGGACGAGCTGCGCAGCCAACCGGAGTGCTGGACCCGCGCCGCGTCCCTGGCGGCGCGGCACGGGGGCGCGCTGCCCGCACCGGGGGAGCGGGCCGCGATCGTCGGCTGCGGCACGTCGTACTTCATGGCGCAGGCCGCGGCAGCCCTGCGCGAGGGCGCGGGGGAGGGCGAGACGGACGCCTTCGCGGCCTCGGAGTTCCCGTACGGCCGCCCGTACGACCGGGTCGTCGCCCTCACTCGCTCCGGCACCACCACCGAGGTGCTGGACCTGCTCGGAAAGGTGAGCGGCACCATCCGGACGACCGCGATCACCGCTGACCCGAGCACGCCGGTGACGGACGCCGCCGACGACGTCGTCGTCCTCGACTTCGCGGACGAACGGTCCGTCGTGCAGACCCGCTTCGCGACCACCGCGCTGACCCTGCTGCGCGCCCACCTCGGACTGCACACCGAGGCCGTCGTCGCCGACGCCCGCACCGCGCTGGCCGCCGAGCTGCCCGAAGGCCTCGTGGACTGCGGCCAGTTCACCTTCCTCGGCCGCGGCTGGACCGTGGGCCTGGCGCACGAGGCCGCCCTGAAGCTGCGGGAGGCGGCCCAGGCGTGGACCGAGTCCTACCCGGCGATGGAGTACCGGCACGGCCCCATCAGCATCACCACGCGCTCCACCGCGACCTGGATGCTCGGTGCGGCGCCGGAAGGGCTCCCCGAGCAGGTGCGGGCCACCGGTGGCCGATGGATGGCGGGCGGTCTCGACCCGCTCGCCGAGCTGGTCCGCGTCCAGCGGCTCGCGGTCGCCGTGGCCCAAGCCCGGGGCCTGGACCCGGACCGGCCCCGCCACCTCACCCGCTCGGTGATCCTCTGAGCCGCCCGCAAGGAGCAGCCGTGCCCCTCGTGACCACCGGTGCACTCGTCACCCGCGCGGCCGCGGCCCGAGCCGCCGTCGCCGCCTTCAACATCATCACCCTGGAGCACGTCGAGGCGGTCGTCGCGGGCGCCGAGTCCGTCGACGCACCCGTCGTCCTCCAGGTCAGCGAGAACGCGGTCAGGTTCCGTCACGGACGACTGCTCCCGCTCGCCCGCGCGGCCGTCGCCGCCGCCGAACGGGCCGCCGTACCCGTCGCGTTGCACCTCGACCATGTGCAGAGCGACGCCCTGCTGCGGCAGGCACCGGACGCCGGGTTCAGTTCCGTGATGTACGACGCGTCCCGGCTGCCGTACCAGGAGAACCTGGCCGCGACCCGGGCCGCCGCCGACTGGGCGCACGCCCAAGGGCTGTGGATCGAGGCCGAGTTGGGCGAGGTCGGCGGCAAGGACGGACGGCCGCCGCTGGACGCCCACGCGCCCGGCGCGCGCACCGACCCCGCCGAGGCCCGCGCCTTCGTCACCGACTCCGGCGTGGACGCCCTGGCCGTCGCCATCGGCAGCACGCACGCCATGACCACCCGCACCGCCACCCTCGACCGCGCCCTCCTCACACGCCTCTCCGGCACCCTGGACGTCCCCCTCGTCCTGCACGGCTCCTCGGGCGTCCCGGACGAGGAACTGACGGCGGCGGTCGCCGGCGGCATCACCAAGGTCAACGTCGGCACCGCACTCAACCTCGCCATGACCGGCGCGATCCGGGAGTTCCTCACCGCCCACCCCGAGGCGGTCGACTCGCGCAGCTATCTGAGCGTGGGCCGGGAGGCGATGGCCCGGGCGGTGGCACGGATCATCACCACGCTCCGCCGGCCGACTACCGCTTGACGGCCTTCAGGACCACGAACTTCGGATCACTGGCGACCAGCGAGCTGTTGCCGAACAGCCGCCGCAGCTTGACGTGGTACCCGAGGTGCCGGTTGCCGATCACCCACAGCTCGCCGCCCGGCCGCAGCGCGCGCCGCGCGCCGGTGAACATCCGCCACGCCGTCGCATCGGTCGTCGCCTGGTGCGAGTGGAACGGCGGATTGTTCAGCACCAGGTCGACACTGCCGGAGGGCACCCCGGCCAGCCCGTCCCCGACCCGGAACTCGGCGTGCCCGGGCACGCCGTTCGCCTTGTACGTCGCCTCCGCCGACGCCGCGGCCTGGAACGACTCGTCGACGAACAGCACCTCGGCCTCGGGGTTCGCCACCGCCACCGCCGTACCGACGACACCGTTCCCGCAGCCCAGGTCCACGACCCGCCGCGGACCGCGCGTGTCCGGCAGATGGTTCAGCAGGAAGCGGGTGCCGATGTCCAGCCGGTCGGCGCAGAAGACGCCCGCATGGTTGACGACGGTGTGCCCGGACACCGGACCGATGCCGCCGGGCAGCACGTAGCTGTACGGCCAGGGGTTGGCGGGCCGGACGAGGGACGGATCCGGCGTGCAGAAGACCAGCCGGGCCTTCTTCTCGGCGAGCGAGGTACGGGTCGGGCCGAGGATCCGCTCGAACAGGTTCAGCGTCGAGGTGTGGATCTCCTTCACCATGCCGGTGCCCACGACGACCGTGCCCGGGTGCACGGCGGGCGCCAGCCGCAGCAGCTGGTCCTCCAGCAGCGCCAGGCTCTTCGGCACCCGCACCAGCAGCACGTCCACCCGGTCGGGCGGCGGATCCTGGGTGGTGAGCAGACGCACCGTGCCGGGCTCGACGCCGTCCCGGGCGAGGTTCGCGCGGGTCGCCTCCTGCGTCAGGAACGAGTCCGTGATCTGCACCGGCCCGTGCGCCGCCAGCGCGGTCACCAGCGCGCCCCAGCGGTCGCCGAGCACCACGACCGTGCCGGACAGCGGCACGCCCTCGCTCGCGAGGTGTCGCAGCAGGTACTCGTCGGAGGCGTCCCAGGCACGCAGGCGGTCGCGGGGGTCCTCGGGAAAGCGAGTCAGTGCGAGCTCGCCCCAGGGCGTCGTCATACGGTCGTTCATCGTGCGGTCAAGGCTAACCGAGCCGCAGCTCAGGGCCGGTGCGGGAGGATGGACGGCATGGAGGCCGAGCTGTTCCCCAGGGACCGTACAAAGATCGCGCCGGGCGCGGTGCATGTGCCGGACTGGCTCGGCGCGGAACGCCAGCGCGAGCTGCTGAGCGCCTGCCGGGAATGGGCGCGCCCGCCAGCGGGACTGCGCACGGTCCGCACGCCCGGCGGTGGCACGATGACCGCCCGCCAGGTCTGCCTGGGCCTGCACTGGGGCGTTGTACGGAGATGCCCGAACTGCGGTCGAGCCGTACGGGACAACCCCGAGTGCCCTGGCCGGCACGGGTACCCGTACGTCTACGCCCGCACGGTCGTCGACGGAGACGGCGCCCCCGTGAAGCCGTTCCCGGCGTGGCTCGGTGAGCTGGGCCGGCGCGCGGTGGCCGACGCGCTCGGCGCGGAGGCGGCCACGGGAGCCGCGTACGACATCGCGCTGATCAACTTCTACGACGGCGACGCCCGCATGGGCATGCACCGCGACAGCGACGAGAAGTCCGCCGCGCCGGTGGTGTCCCTGAGCCTCGGTGACACCTGCGTCTTCCGGTTCGGCAACACCGAGACCCGGGCCCGGCCCTACACGGACGTCGAGCTGCGCAGCGGTGACCTGTTCGTGTTCGGCGGGCCGTCGCGGATGGCGTACCACGGGGTGCCGCGGGTGCATGCCGGCACCGCACCGCCCTGGCTCGGCCTGGCCGGACGGCTGAACATCACCCTGCGGGTCAGCGGCTTCCCGGCGGACGCCGGCTGACGTGCGGATCATGGGAGACTCGCCCTCATGAGCGGCAAGGCGGACCCCCGGCCGGCGGGGGAAGGGACCACCTCGAGGACGCGACTGGACCGGGGGCGCGGCGCGCTCGGGCCCGCGTTGGAGCTCGTGCACACCGGGCGGGCCCCGACCCGGGCCGTGCTCACCGCCGAACTCGGCGTCACCCGGGCCACGGCCGGCGCGGTGGCCGCCGAGCTGGAGGCACTGGGGCTGATCCGGGTCGACGCCCGGCCGGGTGCCGCCGCCGGTTCCCAGGGCCGCCCCTCGCACCGGCTGGAGCTCGCCGAGGACGGGCCCGTGGCGCTGGCCGCGCAGGTGCACGCCGACGGGTTCCGGGCGGCACTGGTCGGACTCGGCGGGCGGATCGTGGCGACCGCGCCCGGCTGCGAGACCGTCGACGCCGATCCGGCCAAGGTGCTCGGGTCCGTCGTGGACGCCGGTGCGGAACTGCTGCGCGAGACCGGGCGGCGGTGCGTGGGCGCCGGTCTCGCGGTGCCGTCGGCGGTCGCGGAGCCGGAGGGCCTGGCGCTGAACCCCCTGCACCTGGCGTGGCCGGCGGGCGCGCCCGTGCGGGAGATCTTCGCCGAGTGCGTCCGCGCGGCCGGCGTCACCGGACCGGCCTTCGCGGCCAACGACGTCAATCTCGCCGCGCTCGCCGAGCACCGGCACGGCGCCGGGCGCGGCTCCCGCGACCTGCTGTGCGTGGCCACCGGGCACCGCGGCGTCGGCGGTGCGCTGGTGCTCGACGGGCGGCTGCACTCGGGCAGTTCGGGCCTCGCCCTCGAAGTCGGCCACCTCACCGTCAACCCCGAGGGCCGCCCCTGCCACTGCGGCAGCCGCGGCTGCCTCGACGTCGAGGCCGACCCGCTGGCCTTCCTCACGACGGCGGGCCGCGAGCCGGGCCCCGAGGTGTCCCTGCTCCAGCAGGCCAACGACCTGATCCGGCACGAGTACGACGCCCCCGGCGTGCGCGCTGCCGCAGAGGCGCTCATCGACCGCCTCGGCCTCGGACTCGCCGGCCTGGTGAACATCCTCAACCCCGACCGGATCATCCTCGGCGGCCTGCACCGCACCCTCCTGGACGCCGACCCCGACCGGCTGCGCGCGGTCGTCGCCGACCGCAGCCTGTGGGGCCGCAGCGGCGGCGTCCCCATCCTGGCCTGCTCCCTCGACCACAACAGCCTGGTCGGCGCCGCGGAGTTGGCGTGGCAGCCGGTGCTGGACGATCCGCTGGGGGCGCTGGCGACGGCGTGACGCCTACGGGGTCCGATCCGTCAGACTCCACAGCGCCGCCACCGCCGGGCGGCGCAGATCGGCCCGCCGGACGCACAGCCCGATCGGCAACGGCTCCGGCGGCGGACCAGGGGCGGGGATCGCCGACAGCCGGTCGTGCATCGAGCTGTGCTCCAGTACGAGGCGGGGGACCACGCCGGTGCCGAAGCCGAGGGCGACCAGCGTCAACAGTCCTTCGTGGCCGTCCGGTTCACCGGCCACCTCGGGAACCCGGCCGCGCGCCCGGAACCAGCGGTCGGCCGCCTCCCGGACCAGGCCCCGGTGCGGCAGCACGAAGGGCCCTTCCAGGCCGGAGTCCGGCCGGTCCCGGGCGGTCACGAAGACCAGCTCGGTGACCGCGACCGTCCGGCTCACCAGCGGCTCCGGCAGCCGCGCCGGGATCCCCGCGACCGCCACGTCCGCCTCTCCCTCGTCCAGCCGGGCCAGCGCGGCTGCCGCGTCTCCGGTGCGCAGATCCAGCCGTACCTGCGGATGCGTGGCGCGAAACGGCCCCAACAGGTCGGCCAGGAGTGCCTGACAGGCGGTCACCGTGGCGAACACCGTGAGACGGCCGGTGAGTTCGGCCGGGTCGGGATGCTCCTCGCGGTAGGAACGCCACAACTCCAGTGCCTGGACGGCGTAGGCACGGAAGCGATGCCCCTCCGCCGTCAGCGACACCCCGCGCGGACCCCGGTCGAACAGCCGGTGTCCGAGGTCCGCCTCCAGCCGCTGCACGGTCCGGGTCAGCGTCGCGGGACTCACATGACAGTCGAGGCTCGTCCGGCCGAAGTTCAGCGTCTGCGCCAGACGGAGGAAGAGGCGCAGCTCCCGGTGATCGTCGCGCATGCCCTTCGACCTCGCTGTTTCATTTGACGAAACGGTGCGCTGCATAAGTTGCGCTTGCTGCAACACCCGCGTGGAGCCTACAACTCGACCATGACCTCCACCACCTGCACCTCCCGCGTCTTCCCCCTCGAAACGATGAACGTGCCCGGCGGCACCGAGACCATCCTGCGCGGCGGCCGGCACCTCTTCCCGCTGCTGCCGCAGGCCTTCGCCGGCGTCCGCCGCATCGGCGTGATCGGCTGGGGCCCACAGGGCCGCGCCCAGGCCCGCAACCTGCGCGACTCCCTCGCCGGCACCGGCATCCGGGTGGCCGTCGGGCTGCGTCCCGGCTCCCGCTCGGCCGCCGACGCCCGCGCCCACGGCTTCACCGAGGAGGACGGCACGCTCGGCGACTGGCTCGCCGTCGCCGCCGAGAGCGACCTGGTGATCCTGCTGATCGCCGACGCCGCGCTCGCCGCCCACCACCCGGAGATCTTCGCCGTCCTGAAGCCAGGCGCCGTCATCGGCCTCTCGCACGGCTTCCTGCTCGGCCACCTGCGGGAGACGGGCGCCCAGTTCCCGCAGGGGCACGGGGTGATCGCCGTGTGCCCCAAGGGGATGGGTGACTCCGTGCGCAGGCTCTACGAGCAGGGCGCCGATATCAACGGCGCCGGAATCAACAGCAGTTTCGCCGTGCACGCCGACCCCGACGGCCGGGCCGTCGACCTCGCGCTCGGCTGGTCGGTGGCGCTGGGCTCGCCGTACACCTTCCGCACCACGCTCGACAGCGAGTACCTGTCGGACATCGTCGGCGAGCGTGCCATCCTGCTCGGCGCCGTACACGGCATCGTCGAGAGCCTGTACGCCCGTTACCGCCTCGCCGGGGACGACGAAGTGACGGCGTACGAGCGCTCGTGCGAGAACGTCACCGGCCCGATCGCCCGCACGATCTCCCGGGCCGGCCTGAGGGCGGTGCGCGAGGGCCTGGACGCCGTAGGCCGGGACGTCTTCGACCGCGCGTACACGGCGACCTACGGACCCGCGCGCGAGATCGTCGCCGAGATCTACGACGAGGTCGCCGACGGCACCGAGCTGCGCAGTGTGATCCTGGCCGAACAGCGGCTCGGGGCGCGCCCGATGAGCCGGATCGGCGGCTCGCCGATGTGGGCCGTGAGCGAGCGGGCGCACGCCCGGCGGGCCGAACGGGAGCTGCCCGTCGACCCGTTCACCGCCGGGGTGTTCGTCGCCACCATGACGGCCCAGGTCGACGAGTTCGCCGAGCGCGGCCACCCCTGGTCGGAGATCGTCAACGAATCCGTCATCGAGGCCGTCGACTCACTGTTGCCCTACATGCACGCCCGGGACGTGGCCTGCATGGTCGACAACTGCTCCCGCACGGCGCGCCTCGGCGCCCGCCGCTGGGGCCCGCGCTTCCAGGCGGCGTACGAGCAGATCGCCTACCCGGCCGCCGAACTCCCCGCGGGCATCGCTCTGTTGAGAGCCTTCGACACCCACCCCGTGCATGAGGCCCTGGCTGCGGCGGCAAAGCTCCGGCCGTCCGTGGACATTGCCGTGGCCTAGGACGACGGTCCGGTGAGGGCGGGGGAATCGACGGGCGCGGGGCTGTCGGCGTACTGCGCGACCCCCTCGCCGAACGACCAGTCGACGGGCTCGTTCTCGAGCAGGTTGACGAACACGTTCCGCGGCTCGGTCCCCGCGTACTCGTGGGCGAGTTCGGCTGTCCGCCGGAACAGCGCCTGCTTCTGCGCGGGTGTCCGCCCGGAGCGCATCGTGATCGTGACGAACACGAGGCCGTCGTCCCGGCGGATGCCGAGATAGCCGTCGTCGTAGCGCAGGGTGTTTCGGCTGCCGTCATGACCGACCAGCACCTGGAACCGGTCGTCGGCCGGAATCCCGATGGCCTCCACCAGGGCGTCGTGCACGGCACGGCCGAGGGCGTCCAGCCGCTCGGGGTCGGATCCGAGGGCATCGATGCGGACGAAGGGCATGTGTGGGGGTCCTCCTTGTCAGGAACGGCGAGGTCTGGGGACCAGCTCGCCACCGCAGTTGGGACAGACGTCCCGCATCGCTTCGCTGCACGGCACACAGAAGGTGCACTCGTACGAGCAGATGCGGGCGGGCGCGTCGAGCGGCAGCGCCGCCGTCTCGCAGCGCTCACAGCGATCGCGCATCTCCAGTGCCATGTCCTTGCCTTTCGTCACCTCCGCAGACCATGGCGGCCTGTCACCTCCCATTCTCTGCATGGTCGTCATGGCCGAAAGTGGCCGTTGGGTCAGAGATCAACATGATCGGGCCAGCCGATCGCGTCCCGGCGCGGACATGTGCAGCACCTCGAACACATCGCCCTCGGTCTTGGGCGTGTCGTGTTCCCACAGAGAGAAGTGGACGAGCTCCCAGTGACCTGTGTCCACGGCGGCCGCCGCCAGCACCGCACCGTCCTTGCCGGCCAGCCGCCCGGTCTCCCGCACCGCCTCCGCCATGACCTCGCTCAACAGTCCGTCGGTCGGAACCCGTTGGCGCCGCCGCACCGCTGTCCGCGCGAAGGAGTGGGCGGCGCCGCCCTCCTCGTACGCCAGCCCGGTCCACTGCCGGACCGACGGCCGCCCGAAGTCGTCGGCGATCCCTTGGAAGGGGCCTCCCCAGAGGAAGGAGTTCATGCCCGCCACGGTGTTCCAGAGATAGAACGGCGCGTACTGGTTGACCGGCGATCCGTGCACACCTCGCTCGCGCATCAGATACGTCTTGAAGCCCAGGCCCTGCCACTTGTCGAGCAGGTGCCCCTTGCGCGCGACGCGCCGGCGGATGATCTTCATGTCGTAGTCGGCGGGCAGAGTGAGTTCGTACTGCATCGCGTGCATCGGGCCGCCTTCCTGGCGCGGTGAGAGAGCCGCCTTCTCAGCGGGGTGAGAGAAGGGAGAGCAGACCCCGGACGCCCGCATCGAAGGCGGCGGGCGAACCGGACGCGCGGGCGAGGACGTAGCCGCCCTGGACGGTTGCGACGATCGTCGCCGCGATCGACTCACCGTCGAGCCCGGGCGCGAACTGGCCCTGCTCCTTGCCCTCCTCGACGATCCCGGCGAGCCGTTCACGCAGCCAGTCGATCGTCTCGTCGACGGGCGCCCGCAGGTCGTCGTCCGCGATGACGTCCGGGTCCATCGTCAGCCGCCCGATCGGACAGCCGCGCAGCACATCGCGCTCGCGCCGCAGATACGCCTCGATGCGCTCGTACGGCGTTCCCGGACCGTCGAGTACTCCCGCGGCGGTAGCCCGCATCTCCTCGGCGGTCCGCCGGATCGCGGCCAGGGCGAGATCCGGCTTCCCCTTGAAGTGGTGGTACATGCTGCCCTGCCCGGCGCCCGCGCGCTCCAGGATGGCTCTGGGGCTGGTGCCCACATAGCCGCGCTCCCACAGCAGTTCCCGGGTGGACTCGATCAGTCGGTCCGAGGTGCTCATGCCATCACTGTACATACTAGTAGTTACAGAAATCGAACCCTCTGGAGCAGCAAAACCGGCCCTGCGTACTCCTCGCGAGGTACCCGCACTGCCGCTGGCCGTACGACGACCCGGAACCCCCTGCGGCGCGAGTCTCGAGACATCGACGAAAGACCCGCTGAGACGACTGGAGATGACTCGAGATGCAGACCCTCGCACACTGGGACGGCGGCCCCGGCCCGTGGATCCTTCTCTTCCCGCTGATCTGGGCGGCAGTGATCGCCGGCGCCGTCACCGTTCTACGCCGTACCGCCTGGCGTGGCCGCCGCGCACCGTGGCGCGGCGTGGACGACAGCCGCCCGACCGGTGACTCGCCCATCGCCGTCCTCGGCCGCCGCTTCGCCTCCGGCGAGATCGACGAGGACGAGTACTGGCGCCGGCTGTCCGTCCTGGACGAGCAGTTCGGCCGTACGGGCAAGGGCGGCGTGGCATGACGACGACCGCCACCCGGACGGCCGCCCGGGTCGCCGACGCCGTGAAGGTCTACGGCGTCGGTGACACCGAGGTGCGGGCTCTGGACGGCGTGAGCGTCGGCTTTCCGGCCGGCCGTTTCACCGCGATCATGGGGCCCTCGGGCTCCGGCAAGTCCACCCTGATGCACTGCGCGGCCGGCCTCGACACGCTCACCTCGGGCAGCGCCCACATCGGCGACACCGAACTGGGCTCCCTCGACGACCGCCGCCTGACCCTGCTGCGCCGCGACCGCGTCGGCTTTGTCTTCCAGGCGTTCAACCTGGTGCCCACGCTGACCGTCGCCGAGAACATCAGGCTGCCGCTGGACCTCGCGGGCAGCCGGGGCGACACCGAGTGGATCGACGCACTGGTCGACGTGGTCGGCCTGCGCGGCCGGCTCCACCACCGGCCCGCCGAACTCTCCGGCGGACAGCAGCAACGCGTCGCGGTGGCCCGCGCGTTCGCCGGACGCCCGGACGTCGTGTTCGCCGACGAGCCGACCGGCAACCTCGACTCCCGCTCCGGCGAGGAGGTGCTGGGGCTGCTCGGCCGGGCCGTGCGCCAGACGGACCGCACGGTCGTCATGGTCACCCACGACCCGGTCGCCGCCGCCCACGCCGACGAGGTCGTCTTCCTCGCCGACGGACGCCTGGTCGACCGGATGGAATCCCCGACCGCCGACAAGGTCCTGGACCGCATGAAAGCCTTCGAGGTGCCGTCATGAACGCCTCCGTACGCCTGAGTGTGTCCTCGCTGCGCGCCCACAAGCGCCGCTTCGCCGGGACGTTCCTCGCGGTGTTCCTCGGCGTCGCCTTCCTCGGCGGGACGCTTGTCATGGGCGACACGCTGCGGGCCGGCTTCGACTCGATGTTCGGCAATGCGACCAGCGGCACGGACGCCGTCGTCCGCAGCGCCGACGCCATCACCACGCCCGGCGAGAGCCAGGGCGTGCGCCGACCGGTCGACGCCGATCTGGTGCGGCCGCTCGAGCGGGTTCCCGGCGTCGCGGCCGCCGTGCCGAACATCGAGGGCGCGGGCCAGCTCCTCGGCGCGGACGGCGAGCCCATCGGCGGGCAGGGCCCTCCCACCCTCGCCGGCAACTGGATCAGCGACCCTCAGCTCAACCCGTACGAACTCGCCGCAGGCCGCGCCCCGGAGAAGCACGGCGAGGTGGTGGTCAACCGTGGCACGGCCGAGCGGGGCGACCTGAAGATCGGAGACACCACGACCCTGCGCACCCCGGAACCGGTCCAGGTGACGATCGTCGGCCTGGCGACCTTCGGCGGCGAGGACGGCATGGCGCAGGTGACCTTCACCGGCATGACGCAGGCCGACGCGGAGAGGTACCTCACCGCACGACCGGGCGAGGCGGCGAGCATCCTGGTGCGGGCCGGTCCCGGAGTCGGCGAGCAGGAACTGGTCGACCGGCTGACTCCCGTGCTCCCCAAGGGGATCGAGGCCCTGACCGGTCAGGAGTCGGCCGAGGAGAACACCGAGATGATCTCCAGCCAGTTCCTGACCGTCTTCACGACTTTTCTGCTGGTGTTCTCCGGTGTCGCCATGCTGGTCGCGACCTTCTCCATCCACAACACCTTCGCGATCGTCGTGGCCCAACGAACCCGCGAGAACGCCCTGTTGCGGGCGCTCGGCGCCTCCCGCCGGCAGGTCACCGCGTCGACCCTCGTCGAGGCGAGCGCCGTGGCCGTGACCGCGTCGGCCGCCGGTCTCACGGGCGGCATCGGGATCGCCGCAGGGTTGCAGGCGCTGTTCCCGGCCATCGGATTCCCCTTCCCCGAGGGCCAACTGGTGATCAAGACGCTCTCCCTGGCCCTCCCACTCGCCGTCGGGATCGTGGTCTGCCTGGCCTCGGCGCTGCTGCCCGCCGTGCGCGCCGGCCGCACCGCACCCCTGGCCGCGCTGCGTGAGACCGCCGTCGACTCCTCCGGTGCCTCCCGCCTCCGCGCCGTCACCGGCACGGGGATCGCCGCCCTCGCGGTGGCACTGACACTCACCGGTGTCCTGGTGTCGCCGTCCGTGTGGCTGGCGGGCAGCGGTGCCGTTCTGGCCCTGGTCTCCTTCGTGGTCCTCGGCCCGGTCGCCTCCACCACCGCCGTACGGGTCCTGGGCGGCCCCCTCGACCGGCTGCGCGGCGTCACCGGCGGCCTCGCCCGGCGCAACGCCCTGCGCAGCCCGAAGCGGACGGCCGCCACGGCGAGCGCGCTGATGATCGGTGTCGCCGTCGTGTCGCTGTTCACCGTGTTCGGAGCGTCCCTGAAGGCGACGATGGACCAGACGGTGTCGCGGTCCTTCGCCGGCGATGTGGCGATCAGCACCCCGTCGTTCGGCGGGGGCGGCAGCGGGCTCAGCCCGGAGCTGGCCGGCGCGATCGGGCAACTCCCCGAGGTGGACACGGCCGTGGGCCTCGGCAGCGGCGTCGCCGAGGTCGACGGACAGGGGCGGGCGCTGACCGTCACCGACCCCGCCGCCCTGGAGCGCACCTTCGACCTCGGCGCCGTGCGGGGCTCCCTGGACGCCCTCGGCACCGACGGCATCGCGATCACCGAGAAGGAGGCCGACAAGCAGGACCTCACCCTCGGCGACACGGCCCGGCTCACCTTCACCGACGGCCGGAGCGAGACCTTCACCGTCCGCGCGGTGTACGGGCAGTCCGAACTCGCGGGGGACTACGTCGTCACCCGCGCCGCCTGGGCGCCGCACCGCATCCAGGACTCCGACACGCTCGTCGCGGTCTCCTTCAAGGACGGCGTGAGCACGGACGCGGGCAAGGCGGCGGTGGAGCGGGTCGCGGCCCGGTACGGCAACCCCGACGTCCAGACCCGTGACGAGTACGCGCAGTCGTCGGCCGGCGGCATCGACATGATGCTCACCCTCGTCTACGCGCTGCTCGCCCTCGCGGTGCTCATCGCCCTCCTCGGCATCGCCAACACGCTGACGCTGGCGATCCACGAACGCACCCGCGAACTGGGCCTGCTGCGGGCCGTCGGCCAGACACGTCCCCAGCTACGGGCCATGGTCCGCTGGGAATCCGTCCTGGTCGCCGCCTTCGGCACAGCGGGCGGGCTCGGCCTCGGCGCCTTCCTCGGCTGGGTGCTGGTGACGGCCTCCGACAGTGCGAGCGACAGCGCCTTCGCCTTCGCGATGCCGCCGGTGCAGCTTGCGGTTGTCGCGTTGGTGGGCCTCGCGGCCGGGGCGCTCGCGGGCCTGCGGCCGGCCCGGCGTGCGGCCCGACTGAACGTGCTGCGCGCCATCGCGGCGGAGTGACGGGCCTCGGTCCTGCGGTGACTTCGCCGAGGCCCTCTCACCGCCCGGTCAGCCGACAACGGCCGACCGGGCGGGAGCGTGTCCGGGCGTACGGCCGACGGGTTCGGCCTCCACGAACCCGGGTGCGGGCTCCGAGGCCGTGCGGCGGGCCGGGCGTGGGGGTGCCTTCACCGCGGGCGAGGCCGTCGGCAGCGTGAACCAGACGACCTTGCCCTGGTCACCGTCGGGCCGCACCCCCCAGCTCTCGCTCATCGCCGCCACCATCGCGAGACCGCGCCCGCAGGTGGCCAGCGGATCCGCGTCCGCCACCACCGGGAGGCGGGGGTCGCGGTCGCGCACCGAGACCATGAGCCGGTCGAGCAGCAGCTCGATCTCCACGGTGCACGTCTTGTCGGGTTGGGCATGCCGGTGGACGTTCGAGAGCAGTTCGGTCACACCGAGCGCCGCTCGGTCTATCAGGGCATCCAGATGCCAGTAGCGCAACTGCGCAGATACGATTCTGCGGACCTGGCCGATCCGCGACGGCAGGGCTTGGAGCTCCACCGTGCAGTGCCTGCGTGGGTGACTGATCACGGCTGCGACTCCCCGACGTGAGGTCCGGAAGAACACGGAGTTCGGATCCAGCAGCGCGCCTGCGTGAAACTGCCGCCTGCTGTCGTGGCCGGCGGCTGGTTCGCAGCGTTATCGCCGGTAAACCCAGAGTGACGTGAGACCAGAGTGACGCAGGGGGTCCAGCCGCGCAACTCGCGGCTGCGTGGCGGCCATGGCTCGTCCGATCGGTCTGCACGGCTCACGTCGACGTGGCCTGCACGACTCAGGCGGGCAGGGCTGTCACGGCTCACGTCTGTGGGGCCCCCCCACGGCCCACCGCCGCCGGCCGGCCACCGAGGGCCACCGCGGCTCGGCCGCCCTGCGCCCCCTCGCCTCGCTCGCCCGGCGCCACCGCGGCTCGGCCACCCACCGTCACCCCCGCCGGGCCGCCCCGCCCCGGCGGCGCTCAGCCGTCACGGCGTGCCGCCCTGCGTACGGCCTCGATGAAGCGGCGTGCCGCGGGCGGTCCCGGCTCGCCCGGTGCGGGGTCGTGCTCGCCCAACGTCAGTGAGTAGCGCTTGCCGTTGAGGTCGGCCAGCGCGCGTGCCCCGGAGGCGAACCAGGGCTTCGACGCCCGCACCGCCTGCACCGGTGCGCTGTCGATCTCGCTTCCGTAACTGGTGAGCAACTCCAGCCTGCCGTCGCTGATCCGGACCTGCCCGGCCCGGGTGAGGGAGCGCAGGCCCTTACCGATCCGCACCCCCATGGCCGTGAACTCCGGCTCCGCCATGCCCTCCTGCCCCCTCCTCGCGCGTGGCTTCCTGCCCGGCGTTTTCGTCCCGCGCGGTGCAGTCTGCCCGTCACCGAAGTCGCGCACCAGTGCGCACGTCACCCGGGCATAGGCCACCCGGAGCACTCGCGCGAATGCGCCCCCGAGGGCTTCCGCCGGGGGTGGCGCGCAACGGTCCGCCGCGCCCCCAGGGGTGTCTTTGAGCTGCTCAAAGATGCGTTTATGCAGGTGAGAAGCGTGCGGAAGCCTGTTTATGATCGGTGTACCGGCCGCGCCACCCGCCGGACAGGCCCTAAGGAGCCCCGCCGTGACCACCCCCCAGCAGACCAGGACCGGCGCCACCCTCGACGTCGACCACAGCGACACGGTCTACCGCGGCTGGCTGAAAGAGGCCGTCCGCAAGGTGCAGGCCGACGCCAACCGTTCTGCCGACACCCACCTCCTCCGGTTCCCGCTGCCGGACCACTGGGGCATCGACCTGTACCTCAAGGACGAGTCGACCCATCCCACCGGCAGCCTGAAGCACCGGCTCGCCCGCTCGCTCTTCCTCTACGGCCTGTGCAATGGCTGGATCCGGCCGGGCCGCCCGGTGATCGAGGCCTCCAGCGGCTCCACGGCGGTCTCCGAGGCGTACTTCGCGAAGCTGATCGGCGTGCCCTTCATCGCCGTCATGCCCCGCACGACGAGCGCCGAGAAGTGCCGCCTGATCGAGTTCCACGGCGGGCAGTGCCATTTCGTGGACGACCCGCGCACGATGTACGAGGAGTCCGCCCGCCTCGCGGCCGACACGGGCGGCCACTACATGGACCAGTTCACCTACGCGGAACGGGCCACGGACTGGCGCGGAAACAACAACATCGCCGAATCCATCTTCCGCCAGCTGGAGTTGGAGCGGTTCCCGCAGCCCGCGTGGATCGTCGCCACGGCCGGCACCGGCGGCACCTCCGCGACCATCGCGCGCTACATCCACTACATGCAGCACGACACGCGCGTGTGCGTCGCCGACCCGGAGAACTCGTGCTTCTTCGAGGGCTGGACCACCGGCGATCCGGACGTCACCTGCGACTCCGGCTCCCGCATCGAGGGCATCGGCAGGCCACGTATGGAACCGAGCTTCGTGCCCGGCGCCATCGACCGGATGATGAAGGTGCCCGACGCGGCCGGCGTCGCCGCCGTGCGCGCCCTGGAGCAGGCCATCGGCCGCAGGGCGGGCGGCTCGACCGGCACCGGTCTGTGGAGCGCCCTGAAGATCGTCGCCGAGATGGTGGCGGACGGGCGTACGGGCAGCGTGGTCACCCTGCTGTGTGACCCCGGGGACCGCTACCTGGACAAGTACTACTCGGACACCTGGCTCGCCGAGCAGGGCCTGGACATCACGCCGTACACGGCGGCGATCGGGACACTGCTCGCCACGGGCCGCTGGCCGGACTGAGCGCTCACCGTGCGAGCCGCCGGTCCAGCGCCGTCACGGCGTCCTTGAACGCGCGCCCCAGGCCCGCCCGCGCCAGCCCGAGCACGAGGCGGAACACCGGCGTCCCGTCGGCGGCGAACGTCCACTGCACGCGCGTGCCGGCACCGGCCGGCGTGAGCCGCCACTCCTCGACGAGCGCACGGGCCCCCGGCGTGTTGGTCTCGTCGACGCGGTACGCGTACACCTCGGGCTCCTTGGCCACCAGGATCGTCTCCGCGAACCGCGTACCACCCTTGAGCCGGATCTCCCGTCCGGCGCCGTCGTCGGTGGGCCGGGCCAGCGTCACTGCCGAGAACCACTGCGTCCAGCCGGGCACGTCCTCGGCGAGCGCACGGAAGACCGTCTGAGGGGGAGCGGTGATCTCGCGGGCGAAGACCAGCCGTACGGGCGCGGCCCGGACGAAGTCGGCCTCCACCGGACGCAGACGGCGAGCCATGCGAAACCCCCTGTACGGCGGGCGGGGACAGGGCAGCCCACCATAGCTGGCGGCCCGTCAGAGGTCTTCCGCGTCCTCCTCCTCGCCCGCCACCACCAGGTGCCGCAGATGCTCGGAGATCTCGGCCCGGGCATCGGCGGGCAGCCCCGAGTCGGTGACCAGCGTGTCGACCTGCTCCAGCGTGGCGAAGGAACTCAGGCCCACCGTGCCCCACTTGGTGTGGTCGGCGACCACCACGACCCGCCGCGCCGACTGCACCAGGCGCCGGTTGGTCTCCGCCTCCGCGAGGTTCGGCGTCGACAGGCCGGCCTCCATCGATATCCCGTGCACTCCGAGGAACAGCACGTCGAAGTGGAGCGTCGCGATCGCCTGGTCGGCCACCGGCCCCACCAGCGAGTCGGACGGGGTGCGCACGCCGCCCGTCAGCACCACCGTGGCCGCGCCCTGGCGCTGGCCCGAGGAGCGCTGCGCCGCGTGGAAGACATCGGCGACCCGCACCGAGTTGGTGACGACGGTGAGATCGGCCACCTCGATCAGGTGGTGCGCCAGCGCATACGTCGTCGTACCGCCCGACAGTGCGATCGCCGAGCCCGGCGCGACCAGCTGCGCCGCGGCCTTGGCGATGTCCTCCTTGGCGGTGAGCTCCAGCCCCGACTTGGCCTCGAAGCCCGGCTCGTGTGTGCTCGCCTCCGCCACCGGGACCGCGCCGCCGTGGACCTTCTCCAGAACGCCCTGGCGGGCCAGCGCGTCGAGATCGCGGCGGACCGTCATGTCCGACACGCCGAGCTTGCGGGTCAGCTCGTTGACGCGGACGCCGCCGCGGCGCCGCACCTCGTCCAGGATCAGGGCGCGCCGCTGCTCCGCGAGGAGGTTCTGATTCTCACTCACGTACGCTCCGGTCCTTTCCTCAAGCCCGTCCGACATGCCCTCGCACCCGCTCCGACAAGGACATTCTCCCTGCCCCGGTGCGTTGGCGTCCCATATTCCCACGGGTCGGCCCGGGACACGCCACCGGCTGCCCCGACGCGAACATGCCACTCATGGCCTTGTCCTTTCATCCTTTGCCATCCTTTGCCTGTCTGTCACACGGATCGGGGAGATTCGGTGAGGAGAGGTGTGGGCGGGGCGTCCAGCGGAGATCCTTGAGCCCGCACCGACAGATGCCAACGGCAGGTCACGGGGGAAGTGCAAGAAGTGGAACGTGCGCAGGAACGTGCGTGGAGCGACGGGACGACCGGGTCCGCCGAGCGGCCCGATCATGCCGGGGCCGCCCTGGAACTGCTGGTCCACGGGGTGGGCGGTGCCACACCCGAGCACATGCTGGACGACCCGCGCACGGTGCGGATCTCCGGCGACGACACCGCGGCCGTCTTCCGGCGCGCCGACGACGTCGAGGTCGAGACCCGCACCGACACCGCCGAGCCGGACGAACGGGCCGGCCATGCCGCCGGACGGCCGGTGCCCGAGGCGTACGTCTGGTCCAACCTCACCTCCGGCAACAGCGCCCGCGCCCTGTGGCTGCTGTTACTGCCGTTCATGGTGGCCAACCTCGCGCACTGGATGCGCCCGACCGCGCGGGGCCGCGTCCGGACCGTGCGGCTCTACGGGCTGCTGGTCCGACTCGTGGGACTGACCCTGACGGTGCTGCTCGTCGCGGCCGCCTGCGAGGTCGCCCTGGACCTGACCGCCTGGCAGTGCGCGGGCACGCACTCCTGCGCCGAGCGGCATTCCTGGCTGGGCTTCCTGTCGCCCACGGAGTCCGACGGCGGCTGGTGGAGCCCGCCGGGCCGCAGGCTCGCCCTGGCGTCCCTGGTGCCCGCCGCCCTGGTCGGCCTGCTGTGGTACCTCTCCCTGCGGACCTGGGCCGCGTACGAGTCCGAGCAGCCGCTGTCGCGCACCCCCGAGGACGAGGAGGACACCGGCCGCACCTCACTGGGCCGCCCCGGCTTCTGGTACGGCCGGCGCCTGGTCGCCCGGCTGCGCGGCGCGCACACCGCCGCGGGCCTGCTCACGGTGGCCGCCGCGGTCGCCGGCGCCGCCGCCCGGTACGACCGCGAACCCGGCGGACCGACCGTCCTGGAGACGCTGGGACGGCTGCTGGAGACGGCACTGGTGATCGGCGCGGCCCTCGTCGTGTGGGCGGTCTGCCGACGGGGCCGCAGCGAGCAGCACCTCGACCAGGGACTCGATGCGCCCCTCGTACGACACCTCCCGCTCGGCGCCCTCGCCCTGTTCGCCCTCAGCCTGGTCTACGCGGGGTGGGAGCGCCCTGAGTGGGAATCCGACGGTCGGCTGCCGGGCGATGCGACCTTCGGCGGCATCGCCCTCGTACAGGGCCTGCTGGTGATCGTCCTCGGCGTGGTCGCCCACCTCCTCCACCGCAGCGCTCCCGACCCGCGTGCCGCGATGCGCGGCCTGGCCGGGCCCGCCGTCGCGATGCTGGCCTGCGCCCTCGGCGCCGTGATGTCCGGCGGCGTGTCCCAGCGGGTGGCCGACTGGCTGGACGGCACCCGGGCCGCCATCCCCGGTGCGCCGGTCCTGCTGACCTGGCAGGCGTCCGTGATCCCGCCGCTGCTGGTGGTCCTGCTCGGCCTGTGCGGCTGGCAGGCGTGGCGCACGCTGGGGCTGGCCCGCGCGGAGCGCGCCGTGGTGGAACGCACCTATCCGGGGGAGTCCAAGGACCCCGACCGCACCCGCCGGATCGCACGCACCCGCGCCATGGCCACGCTCACCGACCGCGGGCCCCTCTTCGTCGCCGCGACCTCCACCGTCGGCCTGCTCCTGGGCACCGGGGCTCTGGTCGGTGCCATGGCCACGGAGCAGACCCCGAGCCGGGCCGCCGAGCACACGCACCCCTTCGTCCACGGTGCCGCGGAGACCGCCCAGGCCCTCGGCTCCTGGCTGATCGGGCTCGGCTTCATCCTCTTCGTCACCTGGGGCCGGCGCGCCTACAAGGACGCCTCCGCCCGGCGCACCATCGGCATCCTCTGGGACGTCGGCACCTTCTGGCCGCGCGCCGCGCACCCCTTCGCCCCGCCCTGCTACGCCGAGCGGGCCGTGCCCGACCTGACCTGGCGGATCACCACCTGGACGCGCACCACCGGCGGACGCCTGGTGATCTCCGGCCACTCCCAGGGCAGCGTCCTCGCCGCCGCCGCGGCCTGGCAGCTGACCCCGACCGTGCGCAAGCGGGTCGCCCTGCTGACGTACGGCTCTCCGCTGGAGCGCCTGTACGGCCGCTGGTTCCCCGCCCACTTCGGCCCGGCCGCGCTCACCGCCCTGCACCACGACGTCGACTGCTGGGCCAACCTGTACCGGCTCACCGACCCGATCGGCGGCCCCGTCCGGCTGCCCGACGACAGCGAACCCGAGGTCGACCGCGAGCCGTTGCAGGACCCGCTGGCCCACGGCCGCACCGACCTTCACCCGCTGCCCGCCCCCGTCCTCGGCCACTCCGAATACCAGGCGGACCCGGCCTTCGGCGCCGAACGCGCCCGCCTGCTGGCCCGACTGCGCCCGGAGGTGCCGGCGCAGCGCCCGGAGGGCGGCTCCTAGGTGGTGTGCCCGGCGGTCACAGCAGGTCCGGCAGATCCTCCGCGTACAGCAGGGTCAGGTCGTCCGTGCTCGGTTCGTCGAGCTGGGCGACCCGGCTCGCATGGCGCTCCACCATCGCCTCGAAGGTCTGCCGGGCGGTACGGCCGTTGCCGAAGGCGGGGCCCTTCGGGATCGCGGTGAAGTACTTCAGTACGGCCTCCGCCGCACCCGGCGCCAGCCGGTACTCGTGCTCGTCCGCCTGCTGCTCCACGATCCGCAGCAGCTCGTCGGGGGCGTAGTCGCTGAAGGTGATGGTGCGTGAGAAGCGGGATGCCACACCGGGGTTGACGGACAGGAACCGTTCCATCTCGGCCGTGTAGCCCGCGACGATCACCACCACCGCGTCCCGGTGGTCCTCCATCAGCTTCACGAGTGTGTCGATGGCCTCCTTGCCGAAGTCACGGCCCGCGTCCTCCGGCGACAGCGCGTACGCCTCGTCGATGAACAGCACGCCGCCACGGGCCCGTTCGAATGCCTCCTGCGTGCGGATGGCGGTGGAGCCGATGTGCTCGCCCACCAGGTCCACGCGGGACACCTCGACCAGGTGGCCCTTGTCCAGGACGCCGAGCGAGGCGAGGATCTCGCCGTACAGCCGCGCGACCGTGGTCTTGCCGGTGCCGGGGGAACCCGTGAAGACCAGGTGCCGCTTGACCGACGCCGCCTTGAGGCCCGCCTGCTGCCGGCGCCGGCCCACCTCGATCATGTCGGTGAGGGCCCGCACCTCGCGCTTGACGCTCTCCAGGCCCACCAGCGCGTCGAGTTCACCGAGCACGGCCTTCGAGGTCCGGGCCGACTGCTCCGGCCGCGTGGCCGCCACGAGCGGCTCCTGCTCGGTGGTGCGCTGCCCGGGGATCGCGCCGAGCAGGGACGTCGGCTCACTCGCCGTCTGGACGAGGGGTCCTGGGGCGGCGGGCGTGCGCAGGCTCGCGCTCTCGTCGCTGGTGCAGTCCTCCACGACCGGTCCCGCACCGGACCCCGCGTCGGGACCGGGGTCCGCGAACTCGTAACCCCCGCGTGCGCAGCGCTCCGTACGGCACTTCCTGAGCGTCGTACGGCACCCGTCGATCACATGGAAGCCGTAGCCACCGCTGCCCCGCACCCGGCAGTTCAGGAAGCTGCCGCGGCCGCCCGCCGACACATAGAAGCCCGCTTCCGCGGGGGAGTCGACCGTGCACCGCTCGATGGTGGGGTCGGCGCCCTTGGTCACGATCACGCCGGTCTGGGTGCCGGCCACCGTGCAGTTGCTGAGGGTGCCGCCGCTGCCGTGGTCACGGAACCATGCGCCGGTCGCGGCGTCCTTGATGCGGCAGTCGTCGAGCTGTGCCGTCGCTCCGTCGCTGACGGACACCGCCGTGTTGCGCACCTGGGACAGGTCGCTGTCGACGACGTCCGCACGGGAGCCGCGGTCGAGCACGAACAGCGCGTCCGGCACGTCGTGCACCTGGCAGGAGTCGAGCACCACCGTCGCACCGTCGCTGACCCACACGGCCGGGTAGTCGCCGGTGCTGTCGAAGATCTCGCACTGGTTGGCGTCGACGCGTGTGCCCGGATCCCACACCGACAGGCCGTTGCGGCCGAACTGCCGCACGCTGGTGCGGGCCATCGTGAGGACGGAGCGGGAGCGCAGGTCGACCGCGTTCTCGGGGATGTCGTGGATTCGGCAGTCGGCGAGGGTGAGCACGGCGTCGGTGTCGAGAGTGACGCCGTCCGCGGTGGTGCGGTGCACATCGCATTCGGTGAGGTGCGCGGTGGCCCGGCCGGTGATCTGCACGCCGCTGCCACGGACCTCGTACACCTCGCAACCCACCGCCTCCAGCCCGGAGTTCTCACCGGTCGCGGTCAGACCCGAACCCGCGGCGTGGTGCACTCGGCAGCGCTCCAGGCGCGGACGGGCGCCGCCGCGCACCGCGACGCCGGCCTGTCCGGCCGCGACGACCTCGCAGTCCTCGAACACCCCGCCCCCGCCGTCGACGACGGCGATGCCGATGCCCGCCGGATTGTCGACGGTGCACCGCCGCACGGTCGGGCGTGCGCTGCCGCGCACCTCGATCCCGGCGGCGGACCGGGTGACGACCCGCACGTCGGTCAGCTGCGGCGTGCCCTCCTCGACGAGCAGCGCGGGCGCGGCCGCGTCCTGCCCCTCCACGTGCAGGTCCTGCACCACGGCCGCGGCGCGCACGGTCAGCGGCACCCCGTCGACGGGCGCGATGCGCACGGAGCCGGGCGAGCCCTCGGGTCCGCGCAGGGTCACCGCCCGCTGCACGACGAGGTTCTCCTGGTAGGTCCCGGGGGCGATGGTGAGCACGTCACCGTCGGCCGCGGCCTCCAGGGCGGCGGCGAGCGATGCGTACTCACCCGTGCGGCGCCGCCACCGCGATGTGCCGGTGTGCGTCACCTGGACCGTGCCCTGTGCCATGCGTTGCTGTGCCCCCACCTCGGTCGTACTGATGGCTCGTTCGCCTGCGAGGCGTCACAGCCCCTACGGCTCGCTCGCACGCGGGTTGATGCCGAAGTTCGGCCGGTCCACCGTAGCGTGCGCACGGACGGCGGGTTGACCGGAGCCGGAAGGCCGTCAGCTGCCGGTGCCGGTCCTGCCCCAGTCCGGGCCCGCCCGGTCCCAGGCCTGGTCCCAACGGGCGTACCGGCGACGGACCATGTGCCAGACGATCATCCGTCTGACACCCTCGACGAGGCCCGCGGTGAGCACGGCCGCGCCGAACCCGGCGAGGACGGCGTGTGTCGTCGCCGTGGCCGGGTCCAGCGGGCGGGCCACGGTGCGGCCGTGCCCGTCGGTCCACATCGTGAAGTGTTCGCCGGGCTCGGGGGTGCTGAGGTGCGTCATGACCGGTGCCCGGTGGTCGGTGCCGTCCGGTGCGGTCCAGTGCGCGAGCACGCGGGTACGGGTCTCCCGCGAGGCGGTCTCGGCGTCGAGGTCCAGGGGGGAGCGCTCCAACTCGCGGACGACGGTGGCCGTCACGAGATGACGGGACTGGCGCTGCTCCCGGACGGACCGCTGCATGGAGTCCTGCGCGACGGAGCCGACGAGGGAGCCGATCACGGGTGCGACGAGGAGGATGGCCAGCAGGGCGCCCAGGGCCACCCAGGCCTCGACCAGATCGGTCGTGCGGCGCAACGGATTGTGCCGCCAGCGCCAGAGGCCGCCGATAGCTCGCACGTCCCGCACCCCCTTCCCGCTCCGTGATAACCCCCCGATGGAGCCGTTCACCGCGGGCCCGGGCAAAGAGAGAGCGACATCACCTGGGCCCGGGGCCTCTCATGAACTTCTCACGACGGCTCAACGCGCAGGTCCGGCCCGGGGTTCCCGTCCGGCAGCGGGTCCCGGCGCATGTCACTCATTCGATGATGCGGACCGGGTCACCGACCCTGATCGTGCCCACGGACTGGGGTACGAGGTTCTGTCCGAAGACCAGCTTGCCGCCGATGCGGCGGTGCCGTCCGAGGGTGTGCAGGGGCTCCCGGCCGCGCTCGGCGGTGGACTGGTCGGTCGTGGTGACGACGCACCGCCCGCACATCTTGGCGACGCGGAAGGTCACCTCGCCGATGGCGATGTGCCGCCAGGCGTCCTCGGCCCAGGGGGCGGCGCCCGCGACGACCACGTTCGGCCGGAACCGGTTCATCGGCAGCGGGCCCTCGTCGGCGAGTCCGTTCTGCGCGATCAGCGAGTTGAGGGCGTCGAGGGAGGCTGCAGAGGTGAGGAGCAGCGGATAGCCGTCGGCGAACGTGACCGTCTCGCCGGGCAGCGCGTGGTCCGGATCGACGGGCCGGCGTACGGCGGGGTCGTCCATGTGGACGAGGCGGACGTCGGCACCGACGAACTCACTGCACCAGGCGTGCGCCGCGGCGTCGGCGAGGACGCCCTCCACCTTGTCGCGGAAGATCTGCAGCGTGAGCGTGCCGACCGGCTCGGGGACGGCCACGGTCAGCGGGTCCAGTCCGGGTGCGGACAGCCGGATGCCGCCGGGCACGAGCTCGGCGGCGGCCAGCGCGAGGCGCGGTTGCTGGCGTTGCGTGACGACCTTTCCCCCGTCGTCGATCAGCACCCAGCGTCGGTCTCCGGCCAGCCCCCAGGGCTCCACGACGGCCTGCCGGGGCGCAAGACCCCGGAACGCCTTGACCGGATGGACATGAATCGACTGCAGTACCACGTTCCCCATGGGGCCATCGTGCCAGGCGAGACCGACAGCCCGGGGGTGGGCTCAGTAGCCGCGGTACTGCTGGTTGTTGTACGGGTCCTGGTACTGAGCCGGGGCGGGCCGGGGGGCCGCGGGGCGCATCGCCTCGTAACCCGTGCCGCCGGGCGCTGCGGGGCGCTGCTGCTGGTGCTGCGGGCCGGGGTACCCGCGCGGCGCGGCGGCCTGTTGCGGGATGTACGCCGTGGGCGCCTGCTGCAGCGGCGTGGGCTGCGGCGCCTGCGGGTAGCCATAGGCGGGCTGGGACGGGGCCGCCGGCAGGGCGGGCAGCGCCGACGGGAGGGCGGGCAGGTGGCTGCCCGGCGTGTCGTACACGGCGGGGACCCGGATCGGAGCGATCTGCGGGGTGCCCCGCTCGGCCACGAGCGAGTCGTAGATCGGGGTGTCCGGGAAGGAGGCGGAGTAGTAGCCGCCGCCATAGGTGGAGCGGGGGGAGGTCATGGCACATAAGTTAAGCCCACGATGTGCTGGTTGGGGAGACCGATAAGAGGGTTGTTTTCCGTGTCCGCGGTGACGTGGGATCCCCAATGCGAGCGAACTTGGGAAAAAGGGGCACCGAGCGGCGTTCGGATCGTGTAAAGGCTCAGTTCCCAGGGGGTTACCGGCGGTTGACCACTTGTCTTTCCGTACGCGCGCATGGGCGTTCGTCGGCGGTGGCAATAGGTTGTGGCGCACAGAGAAAATCGATGGCTGCCGGGGTGCGACCTTGGCGCGGTGACACGTGATGGGGGCGGACATGTCAATGCCGAAAGGATCGAATGTTCCGGTGCCGACGACGGCACTGCGGGTGGAACTCGGGTGGCGTTCCGGACCGGGCGTGCCCGACACCGACGCCTCGGCCCTGCTGCTGGCCGGTGGCAAGGTGCGCTCCGACGCGGACTTCGTGTTCTACAACCAGCCGCAGCACACCTCCGGAGCGCTCCGGCACGAGGGCAAGCGGGAGGCCGGCGGAGGGGTGACCGACACCCTCCTCGTCGACCTCGCGCGCATGGAGCCCGCGATCGAGACCGTGGTGGTCGCCGCCTCCGCGGACGGCGGCGCCTTCGGCCAGGTGCCCGGCCTGTACATCGAGGTCAAGGACGCCGCTCGGGGCACGGTGGTGGCGCGGTTCGACAGCGAGGGAGCCACGGTCGAGACGGCCTTCGTGCTCGGCGAGTTCTACCGCCGCCAGGGCGCCTGGAAGTTCCGTGCGGTGGGACAGGGCTACAGCAGCGGCCTGGAGGGCCTGGCCACGGACTTCGGGATCACGGTGGACGAGCCGCAGCACACGGCACCCACCGCGCCTCCGGTCACTGCACCCACGCCTGCGCCGGCCGCGCCGCCCGTCACCGCGCCGGCCCCGCCGCCGGTCCAGCTCACCAAGGTCACGCTCACCAAGGCAGCCCCGTCCGTGTCGCTGACCAAGCAGGGCGGAACGTCGGGTGCCCTGCGCGTGAACCTCAACTGGCAGGTGCGCAAACAGTTCTCGGGGTGGGGCAGCAAGCGCGGACGGGCGGTCGCGATGCACTCCGACCTGGACCTCGACCTGTGTGCCCTGTACGAACTCACCGACGGCAGCAAGGGCGTCGTCCAGGCCCTCGGCAACGCCTTCGGCGCGCTGCACCAGCCGCCGTACATCCACCTCGACGGCGACGACCGCACCGGAGCCGTGGCGAGCGGTGAGAACCTCACCGTCAACCTCGACCACAAGCACAAGTTCCGGCGCATCCTCGTCTTCGTCACCATCTACGAAGGCGCCCGCTCCTTCGCCGACCTGCATGCCACGGTCACCCTGCAGCCGCAGCACGGCGCCCCGATCGACTTCTCCCTGGACGAGTGCACCGTCCCGTCCCCGGTGTGCGCCCTCGCGCTCATCACCAACACCGGCCAGGATCTGGTCGTCCAGCGCGAGGCCCGCTATCTGGTGCCTGAGCGCGGCGTCAGCCCGCAGCGGACCGTCGACCACGCCTACGGATGGGGCATGAACTGGACCCCGGGCCGGAAGTGAGCCCGCGGGACACCGGCGCTCACCCCTCGTCGGGGATGGCGCCAGGACGGGCGTAGGTGCGGCCCTTCCAGGCCGCACCGCGCCCCCGGTGGTGCTGCACCGCGGAGTCGACCGTCATGAGGAGGTACACGAACGCGGTGAACGGCAACAGAGGAGCGAGCCACAGAGGCTGGCGGTAATAGCGGAGCATCGGGACGTACGTGCCCGTCATCACCAGCCAGGCCGAGCCGCCCAGCACCGCCGCGGCCGCACCCCCGCCGGCCGCACCGACGACCAGCGCCACGGGCGGCACCAGATACACCACCGTCAGTCCCGCCACGGTCCCGGCCAGCAGCAGCGGACTGTGCCGCAGTTGGGCGTAGGCACTGCGCGCGACCATCCGCCACAGATCGTGCAGGCGCGGATAGGGGCGCACGCTGTCCACCCGGTCGGCGAGCCCCAGCCACAGGTGGCCGCCGATGCTCCGGACGGCCCGCGCAAGCGCCACGTCGTCGATGACGGCGTGCCGGATGGCGTCCGGGATGCGCGCCCGCTCGGCGGCCTCGGTGCGCAGCAACACGCAGCCGCCGGCCGCTGCGGAGGTCCGTGCACCCTTCCTGCCGATCCGGCGGAAGGGATACAGCTGCGCGAAGAAGTAGACGAAGGCCGGCACCACGAGCCGTTCCCACCGGCTCTCCACCCGCAGCCGGGCCATCTGCGAGACGACGTCGAAGCCTCCGGTGCGGGCCGCCGCGACCAGCGCCCGCAGACTGTCCGGTGCGTGGGCGATGTCGGCGTCCGTCAGCAGCAGGTACTCGGGGCCACGCGCGCGTGCCAGGCCGATGCCGTGCCGCACCGCCCACAGCTTGCCGGTCCAGCCCGCGGGCGGCTCGCCCGGCGAGTCCACGGTCAGCGGCAGCCCGCCGTGCCGTTGTGCCAGTGCGCGGGCCAGCTCACCGGTGCCGTCCGTGCTGCCGTCGTCCACCAGGATGACCTCCGCCCGCCCCGGATAGTCCTGCGCGAGCAGCGACGGCAGACCGGCGGGCAGCACCTCCGCCTCGTCGCGCGCCGGTACGACGACACAGACGTCCGGCCACACGGCGGGCTCCGTCCGGGGCGGCAGTCGGACATCCGTACGCCAGAAGAAGCCCTGACCGAGCAGCAGCCACAGCCAGGCGACGAGTGATCCGGCGGCAGTCCACGCGATGGCGCTCACCCGCGCAGTCTGCCCCACCCGACCGGCCCGGAGGAGCCCATCGTCTATCGTGACCGGGTGAAGATCGCGCTCATGGACTCCGGAATCGGCCTGCTGGCGGCCACCGTCGCGGTACGGCGCCTGCGCCCCGACGCCGATCTCGTGCTCTCCCTGGACCCCGAGGGCATGCCCTGGGGACCGCGCACCCCGGAGGACCTCACCGCGCGCGCCCTGGCCGTCGCCGAGGCGGCCGCCGCGCACCGGCCCGACGCCCTCATCGTCGGCTGCAACACCGCCACCGTGCACGCCCTGACCGCCCTGCGCGCCCGCCTCGAACCGGCGCTGCCGGTCATCGGGACGGTCCCGGCGATCAAGCCGGCCGCGGCCGGCGGAGGCCCGGTCGCGATCTGGGCCACGCCCGCCACCACCGGCAGCCCCTACCAGCGCGGACTCATCCGGGACTTCGCCGACGGGGTGGAGGTCGCCGAAGTGCCGTGCTGGGGACTCGCGGAAGCGGTCGAGCGCGCGGACGAGACCGCCATCGACGCCGCCGTCGCCGCGGCCGCCGAGCTGACCCCGGCCGAGGTCACCACCGTCGTCCTGGGCTGCACCCACTACGAGCTGGTCGCCGAGCGCATCCGTGCCGCCGTGCAGCGCCCCGGCGCCCCGGCCCTCGTTCTGCACGGTTCGGCGGGGGCCGTGGCCGCTCAGGCCCTGCGCCGGATCGGGTCGCGCCCGGAGCCCGCGGCCGAGCCCGGCGGCACTGTGACGGTGCTGCTGAGCGGTCGTGAGGGCCCGCTGCCCGCATCCGCCCTGGCCTACGCGGAAGGCCGGCTCCTGTCGGCGGTCAGCCCCGTCCGGTGACCCACGGTCACTGACCGGAATCCCTCGGCCCGCCGGGCCGCCCGCCGGCCAGTCACTCTGTGCAACACCCTCCCCGCGCAGCGAAACCTGAGTAACCTCGTAGGTATGAGGGACCACGAGCACGGCTCGCACCCCGACGTCTGGACCTGCCGGGCCACCAACCGGGTCCAGTGGCTGCTGGCGCTGGGCGGCGCCGCCTGCCTGGCACTGGGTATCGAGCTCGCCGTCGACTCCACGTGGACCGACGGCATCGCCCCGCTCGTCATGGCGGTCGTCGGCTGCATCGCGGCCGGACTGCTGGTGCTGTTCGGCACCCTCGCGTTCGTGCACGTCGCGCTGAAGGTCGACAAGGAGTCCCTCGAAGTGCGGTGCGGCCACATCGGTGTGCCACGCCGCCGCATCCCCCTGTCGCAGGTCGTCGGTGCCGAGTTCGCCCCGTACGTCACCCCCCGCCAGTGGGGCGGCTGGGGCTATCGCTGGCGCCCCGAGAAGGGTACGGCGGTCGTCGTACGGTGCGGGGAGGGCGTGGTGCTGCGGCTCTGGGACGGCCATACGTTCACGATCACCGTGGACAACGCGGAGGCGGCCGTACGGGTCATCAAGTCGCGCCTGCAGGCCGGCACACCCGGCCCGGCCCGCTGAGTCACGGCGCCGGACGGTCCCCCCGCGCGACGCTCTCCCGGCGTGGCGACTCCTCGGCCAGCGGGCGTGCCGTGGCCAGGCCCGCGAGCAGCCCCGCCCCGGCCGACACCGCGGTGAAGCTCAGCGCGTTGCCGACCGCGGCGACGGCCGCGAGTGCCGTCAGCGCCGCGCCGGCGGTGAGGACGACCGGCGTGGGCCGCGCGGTGCGCCACAGGGTGTACAGCACCCAGCAGAACGCCGCCGCCAGCAGAACCACCCCGACGACTCCCTGTTCGGCGGCCTGCTGCAGGGGCGCGGAATGCGGTTTGCCGTCGGACAGCGGCGACCCGACGACGGTGGGGCTGAGTTCTCCGAAGCGCCCTGGGCCGACCCCCAGCACGTCCCCACGGGCCATGGCCAGCGCGTCCTGCCACAGCTCGACCCGGTGCCGGGTCAGCGGGCCCTCCACGGATGCGGCGAGTCCTTCGGGGAGCACGTTTGCGGCGACCGCCCAGCTCCCGGCGGTCACCAGCGCCGCCGCCAGGGCCAGGCCGGCGATGCCGAGGCCGCGGTGGTTCATCCGGCCCGCAGCGAGGGAGCCCAGCAACACCGCCGAACACGCCACGACGCCGATGACCGAACCGAGCGCGGCCGCGGTCAGCGTGATCCCGGCGGCCAGCAGCCGCAGGGCCAGCCGCATCGCCGGTACGGCGGTGGACCAGGCGGCACAGCAGGCGGCGCCGACGGACAGGGCCAGCAGCGCGGCGGTGGCGCCCGCGTTGCCGAGTGGCGCGCCGGGCTGTGGCCCCGGGGCGAGGTGCGGAACGGTGAGGGTCAGTCCGAGTCCGGCCAGTGCCCCGGTGCAGGGAGCGGCGACCGGTGCAAGCGCCCCGCAGATGCGTCCTGCGGCATAACCGGCGGCGACGGCCAGTACGGCGAGGAGCACGCCTTCCGGGCGGCCGTCGTGCACGGCTGCCGTGATCAGCGACCAGCCGGCGCAGGCCCCCAGCACGACCATGCCCACCGCGTCAGAAACGTTCCGTCTTTCGCCGTCCGCATCCGGACCGGCCACAGACGCCATCCCCGTGGACCCCACACGTCCCCCCGAACCCGGTCGCCCCCGACCTGACGGGCCCCAGCCGTCCCGTCTCACGACCCGGGGCCCGGGCACACGGTAACGGCTGATGGGCGGTTTGTGGATGACTGGTACCGAGTTGTGCAGGAACGATGCGGCAACGGCGCGGGAGGAGGCCGTCGTAGGCCGGGCCACCGCGTTCTCGGCTTCGAAGCCGGCCGCCGTACACTCCCGGAGTGACCGTCACCGCAACCTCCGTGGACGAGTCGGACGGCGTACAACCGCGGACCGCGCCCGAGTCGCGCGGCGCGCGCCTGCTGCGCCGCCTCGTCCCGGCCGCCGCCGCGGCGCTCTCCGGAGTGCTGCTCTACGTCAGTTTCCCGCCGCGCACCCTGTGGTGGCTGGCCCTGCCGGCCTTCGCCGTCTTCGGCTGGGTGCTGCGCGGCCGGAACTGGAAGGCGGCGCTCGGCCTCGGCTACCTCTTCGGCCTCGGCTTCCTGCTGCCGCTGCTGGTGTGGACCGGCGTGGAGGTCGGGCCGGGCCCCTGGCTCGCCCTGGCCGCGATCGAGGCAGTCTTCGTCGCCCTGGTCGGCGTCGGTGTCGCAGCGGTGTCGAGGCTGCCCGGTTGGCCGGTGTGGGCGGCCGCGGTGTGGATCGCCGGTGAGGCGGCACGCGCGCGCGTGCCGTTCCACGGCTTCCCCTGGGGCAAGATCGCTTTCGGGCAGGCGGACGGCGTCTTCCTGTCGCTCGCCGCGGTCGGCGGCACACCGGTACTCGGCTTTGCGGTCGTCCTGTGCGGTTTCGGCCTGTGCGACATCGTCCGCCTGACGGCGGAGGGCCGGCGCACGGGCGCGGTACGACGGGGAGCCGCGACCGTCGCGCTGCTCGGCGTGGCCGTGCCGGTGGTGGGCGCGCTCGCCGCCCGGCCGCTGGTCAGCGACCAGGCCGAGGACGGCACCGCGACCGTCGCCGTGATCCAGGGCAACGTGCCCCGCGCGGGGCTCGACTTCAACTCCCAGCGGCGGGCGGTGCTCGACCATCACGCCCGCGAGACCGAACGCCTGGCCGCCGAGGTCGAGGCGGGCAAGGTGGCACGGCCCGACTTCGTGCTCTGGCCGGAGAACTCCTCCGACATCGACCCCTTCGCCAACCCCGACGCGTACGCCGTCATCGACAGCGCCGCCAAGGCGATCGGCGCGCCCATCTCGGTCGGCGGTGTCGTCGAGCGCGACGGCAAGCTCCTCAACGAGCAGATCCTGTGGGACCCGGACAAGGGGCCGCTCGACACCTACGACAAACGGCAGATCCAGCCGTTCGGGGAGTACCTCCCGCTGCGCTCGCTGCTGGACGCGATCAACAAGGACTGGACCAGCATGGTCCGCCAGGACTTCAGCCGCGGCAGCGAGCCGGGCGTCTTCACGCTGGACGGCGTCAGGGTCGGCCTCGCCACCTGCTACGAGGCGGCCTTCGACTGGGCCGTGCGCGACACCGTCACCGACGGCGCGCAGATGATCTCCGTGCCGAGCAACAACGCCACCTTCGACCGCAGTGAGATGACCTACCAGCAGCTCGCCATGTCGCGCATCCGCGCCGTCGAGCACAGCCGCACCGTCACGGTGCCGGTCACCAGCGGCGTCAGCGCGATCATCCTGCCGGACGGGACGATCACCCAGAAGAGCGGGATGTTCGTCGCGGACTCGCTGGTCCAGGAGGTGCCGCTGCGCTCCTCCCAGACGCCCGCAACCCGGCTCGGCATCCTGCCGGAGATCGCCCTGGTGCTCGTCGCGGCGGGCGGCCTGGGCTGGGCCGTCGCCGCCGGTGTGCGCGGGCGGCGCGCGGGTGACGTGTAGCCGTACGCCCGCCGTCCGCCCCGGGAAGCGGTCCGGGGCCGGAGGATCTTCCCGTTAGGGTCGGCCCATGGCTACTCCTGACTTCATCCGCAGTCTGCGGGCTTCCGCCGGGCATCAGCTGTTGTGGCTCCCCGGGGTCACCGCCGTCGTCTTCGACGACGACGGCAGAGTGCTGCTGGGCCGCCGCTCCGACACCGGCATGTGGTCGCTGATCGGCGGCATCCCGGACCCGGGGGAGCAGCCCGCGGCCTGCGCTGTGCGGGAGGTCCACGAGGAGACTGCCGTGCACTGCGTGCCCGAGCGGGTGGTACTGGTGCAGGCGCTGAAGCCCGTCACCTACACCAACGGCGACACGTGCCAGTACATGGACATCACGTTCCGCTGCCGTGCCGTCGGCGGCGAAGCGCGGGTCAACGACGACGAGTCGTTGGACGTCGGCTGGTTCGACATCGACGCCCTGCCGCAGCTCAACGAGTTCGGGCAGCTGCGGATCAAGCAGGCCCTGTCGGACCAACCCACATGGTTCGACTCCACGAGTTTCGAATGAAGTATGGGCTTTGACCACATGGGGCGGGGTGCGCGAACTGCCTAGGGTCGAGCCATGAGCCTGCCCAACAGCCTCCCCGGCCCCCACGCCCCCTCGCTCGATCTCGGCGGCCGCACGGCCCTGGTCACCGGAGCTGCCGGTGGCATCGGCCGCGCCTGTGTGCTGCGGCTCGCGGCCGCCGGGGCCAAGGTCAGAGCGGTCGACCGGGACGACACGGGGCTGGAGTCGCTCGCCGGGCAGGCGGCGGGCCTGCCGGGCAGCGTCGAACCGCACGCCCTCGACCTCACCGACCTGGACGCCGCCGAACAGGCGGCCGCGGGCACCGACGTCCTCGTCAACAACGCCGGGCTGCAACTGGTCCGGCCCATCGAGGAGTTCCCGCCCGACGTGTTCCACACCGTGCTCACCGTGATGCTCGAGGCGCCGTTCCGGCTCATCCGCGGCGCCCTGCCCCACATGTACGGGCAGGGCTGGGGCCGCATCGTGAACATCTCTTCCGTCCACGGACTGCGTGCCTCGGCCTACAAGGCGGCCTACGTGGCCGCCAAGCACGGCCTGGAGGGGCTGTCCAAGACCGCCGCCCTGGAAGGTGCACCCCACGGCGTCACCTCCAACTGTGTGAACCCCGCCTATGTGCGCACCCCCCTGGTCGAGAAACAACTCGCGGACCAGGGCCGGGCGCACGGCCTGCCCGAGGACCGGGTCCTGTCCGAGGTGCTGCTGCAGGACAGCGCACTCAAACGGCTCATCGAACCGGAGGAGGTCGCCGAGGCGGTCGCCTACCTGTGCAGCCCGCAGGCGTCCTTCATGACCGGGACCTCGCTCGTCCTCGACGGCGGCTGGACCGCGCACTGACTCGACGGCGGCTGGACCGCGCACTGAGCGATCCGGCGCCCCGCGCGCCCGGAGTTTTCCACAGGGCTGACGGGGCGCCCGGGCAATGAGGAATCCTGTGAGCATGTCCCGCGATCACGTGCACTCCGCCGAGCGCTCCGCCGGCCTTCCGCCGGACGGCGGTGCCGAGGCGCCGTTCCTCGAACTGCTGGCCCGAGGCGCCTCGGCCGACGCCTACGAGCAGCCGGTGCTGCTCGCCCGCGCCGACGGACAGCCCGCCGAGCGGATCGCCGCGCTGGAAGCGGCGAAGCTGCTCGCGCTGCGCGTCCGCTCGGAGCTGGAGGGACGGCGCCGACGCGAGGCCGAGCTGTCCGCGCTGTTCGAGACCGCCCACGATCTGGCAGGCCTGCGGGACCTGGACGCCGTACTCCAGGCGATCGTGCAGCGCGCCCGGTCGCTGCTCGGCACCGATGTCGCCTACCTCAGCCTGAACGACCCGAAGCGCGGCGACACCTATATGCGGGTGACCGAGGGCTCGGTCGCCGCCCGCTTCCAGCAACTGCGCCTTGGCATGGGGGAGGGGCTCGGCGGCCTCGTTGCCCAGACGGCGCGCCCTTACGTCACCGACGACTACTTCCAGGACGACCGGTTCCGGCACACCCTCAGCATCGACGCCGGGGTCCGGGACGAAGGCCTGGTGGCGATCTGCGGGGTGCCGCTGATGCTGGGGCACCACGTCATCGGTGTGCTGTTCGCGGCGGACCGGCGGGCCCGGGTCTTCGAGCGGGAGCAGATCGCGCTGCTGGGCTCCTTCGCCGCCCTGGCGGCTGCCGCCATCGACACCGCCAACCTGCTCACCGAGACCCGCTCGGCCCTCTCCGATCTGGAGCGCGCCAACGAGATCATCCGGGACCGCAGCGGAGTCATCGAGCGCGCTTCCGACGTCCACGACCGGCTCGCCGAACTCGTCCTGCGCGGCGGCGGAGTGCACGACGTGGCCGCGGCCGTGTCCGAAGTCCTCGACGGCACCGTCGAGTTCACCGAGAGCGCCCCGGCCCGCGCGCTGGAGACCTCCCGCGCCGAAGGGCACGCCGTACGGCACCAGGACGACTGGATCGCCGCCGTCGCCGCGGGCGGCGAACTGCTCGGCGCGCTCGTTCTGCGCGGCCATCCCGGACTCGACCCCGTCGACCAGCGCACCCTGGAGCGCGCCGCCATGGTCACCTCGCTGCTGCTGCTCGCCCGGCGCTCGGCCGCCGAGGCCGAACAGCGGGTCCGCGGCGAACTGCTGGACGACCTGCTGGACGGCCGCGACCGCGACCCGCGCCTGCTGCGCGAGCGTGCCGCCCGGCTTGACGCCGACCTCGACGCCACCCATGTCGTGCTCGCCGCCCGCCTCGACGGCCCCCCGGCCGACGCCGACCAGGAGGCCGCCGCCCGCCGACGCCTGTGGTCCGCCGCCTCGCATCTCGCCGCGACCCGGCACGGCCTGGCCGCCGCCCGGGACGGCGGCACCGTCCTGCTGCTGCCCCTGGAACAGGGCGACACCGCCACCGACACCGCCCGCCGCACCGCCCACCACCTGGGCACCGCCGTCCACGAGCCCGTCACCGTCGGCGCCTCCGCCCCGGTGGAGGACCTCGCCACCTACCCCGACGCCGTGGCCGCCGCCTACGAGGAGGGCCGCCGCTGCCTCGACGTCCTACGGCTGCTCGGCCGTCGCGGAGACGGCGCCGCCGCCGAGGACTTCGGCTTCATCGGACTGCTGCTGGCCGACGACCGGGACATCACCGGCTTCGTCGAGCGCACCATCGGCCAGGTCGTAGCCTACGACGAACGACGCGGCACCGACCTGGTCCGCACCCTCGACGCCTACTTCGCCAGCGGGATGAGCCCTGCCCGCACCAAGGACGACCTGCACGTCCATGTGAACACCGTCGCCCAGCGCCTGGAACGCGTTGGCCGCCTCCTCGGCGACGACTGGCAGACCCCGGCCCGCGCCCTGGAGATCCAGATGGCACTGCGGCTGCACCGGCTGGCGCGCTGAGCGTCTCAGGGACAGGGGTCAGCCCCCGACCGAGATGCCGGCCGGGGGCTGAGAGGTCGGGTCGCCTTACTCGCTGAAGTACTTCATCTCCGAGCAGGGGCCGGGCGACGTGTCTTCCGAGCCGTCCACCGAACACACCTGCATCGCGTAGAAGTTGGTGCCCCAGACGTCGTACTGCATCTGAGCGTAGGTACCGGTTCCGCTGCCGTTGTACTTGGTCATGATCAGCGTGTAGTCGTAACCCGTCCAGGAATACAGGTAACCGCGCACGCCGTGGCCGTCGGCGTAATTGTCGTACACGCGGAAGTAGTCGCCGTCATCGACGTGCTGCATGCTGGCGACCTTGGTGCTGCTCTTGTACAGGTTGACCCAGGTGTCCGCGGCGAACGCGGGGGAGGCGCACACCCCCAGCGCGATGGCAGGAGCGGCCAGCACAGCTGCGGCGCGGGCGGACCAGCGTCGTGACATTCGATTCCTCTTCTCGATGGGAGTTACGGCTTCGCAACAGGAGGTGCGGGCCGGGCTCCGCCTGCCTGCGGACAGGCAGGCGGATTTCGTTACGGCGAAAGCCGTGGCTTCAGCGGACCGAGGCCGGGTCCGGGGCGTCCTGCTCGGAGGACGTGGCGCCGATCTGCGACAGGTCGCGGTGGCGGGTCTCGCGGGCCGCCAGCAGGGCGACGAGCGTGATGGCCACCGCGGCCAGCAGGTACAGCGAGATCAGGGTCGAGCCGTCGGACTCCACCAGCAGCGCCGTGGCGATGAGCGGTGCCGGAGCGCCGGCCGCGACGGACGCGAACTGCGCGCCGATCGACGCGCCTGAGTAGCGCATCCGCGTCGCGAACATCTCGGAGAAGAACGCTGCCTGCGGCGCGTACATCGCCCCGTGGAAGACCAGGCCCACGGTCACCGCGACGATCAAGAGGCTGAAGCTCGCGGTGTCGACGAGGGCGAAGAAGGGGAACGCCCAGGCGCCCATGCCAAGGGTGCCTAGCAGGTAGACCGGTCGCCGGCCCCACCGGTCGGACAGCGCGCCCCAGCCCGGGATCACCGCGAAGTGGATCGCAGAGGCGATCAGGACGGCGTTCAGGGCGGTCTGCTTCTCCAGACCGGTGTGGTCCACGGCGTACACCAGGATGAAGGCCGTGATCACGTAGTACGAGATGTTCTCGGCCATCCGCGCGCCCATCGCGATGAGCACGTCCTTCCAGTGGTGCCGCAACACGGCGACCAGCGGCATCTTCTCGACGGCCTCCTCGGCCTTGCGCGCCTCGGCCTGCGCCAGTGCCGCCTTGAACACCGGCGACTCGTCGACCGACAGGCGGATCCACATCCCGACGATCACCAGCACGCCGGAGAGCAGGAACGGCACGCGCCAGCCCCAGGACTCGAACGTGGCGTCGCTCTGAAGCGCCGTGAGCGCGGCCAGCACACCCGTGGCGAGGAGCTGCCCCGCGGGCGCCCCGGTCTGCGGCCATGAGGCCCAGAACCCGCGCCGCCGCGCGTCCCCGTGCTCGGAGACCAGCAGCACGGCTCCGCCCCACTCACCGCCGAGGGCGAAGCCCTGGACGAGCCGCAGCACGGTCAGCAGCACTGGAGCGGCGGTGCCGATGGTGTCGTGGGTGGGCAGCAGGCCGATGGCGAACGTGGCACCGCCCATCAGCAGCAGGCTCAGGACCAGCAGCTTCTTGCGTCCCAGCCGGTCGCCGTAGTGCCCGAAGACGAGAGCGCCGAGGGGCCGGGCGGCGAAGCCGACGGCATAGGTGAGGAACGAGAGCAGGGTGCCGACCAGGGGGTCGGACTCGGGGAAGAACAGCGTGTTGAAGACCAGTGCGGCGGCGGCACCGTACAGGAAGAAGTCGTACCACTCGATGGTGGTGCCGATGAGGCTGGCGGCGACGATGCGCTTCAGATTGCCGGGCGTTGGGGGAGCGGATGCTGCGGAGGCCATGTGCGCCACTTCCTCGTGTGCGGTGGGGACGGGTACGTGTTGGCACACCGTAGGAAGGTGCAGGTCAGGGGCACATGTGGTGGGACAACATAGTTCTGGGACGAGGTATGCGTGCGACGCCCATGCCCGCCCGCCAGGGCTGGTTCAGCGGCTGGAACGGGGCCGGAACGATGCCATTGATGGAGTGGGGTATCGACGGCCACTCGGTGATCTCGTTCGAGGCTGTGCGGTGAGTTCGGTGGGCAGGACGGTGTCGTCGGTTTCTGACTCGATCGGGTGGAGGCGGGCCTTGGCCAGCAGGTCGAGTCCCATGTAGCGGCGGGCCTCGGTCCACTCGTCGTTCTGCTCGGCCAGGACCGCGCCGACCAGGCGGATCAGGGCGGTGCGGTCGGGGAAGATCCCGACCACGTCGGTGCGGCGGCGGATCTCCTTGTTCAGCCGTTCCTGCGGGTTGTTCGACCAGACCTGCCGCCGGATTTCGCGGGGGAAGGCGGTGAAGGCCAGCAGGTCATGCTGGGCGGCGTCCAAGTGGGCTGCGGCTTTGGGGAACTTGGCCTCCAGCGCGTCCAGGACATGCCGCATCTGGGCCTGGACCGCGTCGGTGTCGGCTGTTCGAAGACGGTCCGCAGCAGTGTGGCCACCCAGGGCTGGGCCGATTTCGGAACCTGGCTCAGCAGGTTGCGGGCGATGGGGGAGGGTGCGGCAGCGCTGCCAGGAGGCGCCGGGCAGCACCGCACCGACGGCGTCGACCAGGCTGGCGTGGGCGTCGGAGATGACCAGCTGGACACCGCTCAGGCCGCGGGCGATCAGTGAGCGCAAGAAGGCGAGCCATCCGGCGCCGTCCCCGGCGGCGGCCACGTCCAGGCCGAGGATCTCGCGGTGTCCGTCAGCGTTGACACCGACCGCGATCAGCGTGATGATCCGGCCGCCTTCGCAACACGCCGCGCAACGCCGCACAGCGACCTGGGCGGCGCGGGCCTGGCGCTGCTCAGGCGAACCCGCGAGGCCGGTACGGAGGTGGTGAAAAGCCCCTGGCCGCGCGCCGATGCGCGTAAACTCGGCGGAGGACGGCACGGTGCAGCGGACGGTGGGGGCCGACACCATGGAGCTGGGTCGGCAGGAAACCGCGAAGGACACGGAGCAGAGGCGGGACCTTGAGGACCGGTTCCTGCGCGGCGTGAACCAGGGACTCTCGCCCGGCGCGCGGTCCGCCGACTCGGTGGCGCTGACCACCTTCGACTCGGAGTGGCTGGACACGTGGGCGGCGCCCGGCAACGACACCAGAAGGCCCTGTCGGGCGTGCGGACACACCTTCCGGCTGGGGGACCAGGTCCATCTCCGTCACGACGAACACGGCCGGCTGATCGAAGTGCTGCACCACAGCAGCCGGTTGCCGTGCAGTGGGCGCATCCCGTCCGAGGACGTCGTGGACCCGAGCGCCGTCGAGGCGTTCTATTGCGGACTCGGCGAGACCGCACCCCCGGTGCCGGGCCCACCGACGACACGCATGCCCACCGAGGACTCAGCGATCCCCGAGAACGGTCGTCGGCGCTGCTTCGTGTGTGCGCAGACCTTGCGGAGGGGGGAGGCCGTGGTGGTCTGCCCGTGTTCACCGGACTTCGCACGCTGCACGATGACGGTCCATCACGACCCGGCGAACGGCCTCGACTGTCTGCGCCAGTGGCAGCCTGATCTGAAGGTGCGGGTCTGCCCGCTGACCCACGACACACGGCGGCAGACCTGACATGGGCCGCTACGACCGGCACCGGCTCATCCCCGGCTGGAACCAACAGGCCCTCCAGCGCTCCCACGTGGTCATCTGCGGCGTCGGTGCGCTCGGCAGTGAGGTCGCCCGCCTGCTCGCCGAGGCCGGCGTCGGCGAACTGACCCTGTGCGACCCCGACAAGGTCGCCGGCTCCAACCTCAGCCGCTCACCCTTGTTCCGCGACCGGGACGTGGGACGGGCAAAGACCGAGGTGGCCGCAGCCGCACTGGCCGACATCTCGCCCGGAATCGTCGTACGACCCCGTACCGCACCCTTGATCAGCGGAGTCGGGCTGGCCGAACTGCGCGACTGCTCACTGGTCGTGAGCTGCCTGGACAGCATCGCCGCCCGCATCCAACTATCCGGCCGCTGCAACCTCGTGAACGCCACCCTCCTGGACGGTGGGACCGGCCCCTGGGGTGGCGAGGTCCGCCTCTACCGTGCTGGCGGACCCTGCTTCGGCTGCGCCCTCGGGCCGACAGGCCGGTCCGTTCGCGACGATCCCTGGGGGTGCGACCAGGCGGTGACGGTCGAGGCCGGTGCGTCGGCCCCCGTCTCCTCGCTGATCGGTTCATGGCTCGCCGTTACCGCCGTCCGCCTGCTGTGCGGCATCGACCTGCCCACCCGAGTCCTGCGGGTGGAAGCGGCCGCCTGGGACACGGAACGCGTGGAGCTGCGCCGGGACCCGGAGTGCCCGCTGCACACCGCTCTGCCCACGCACGCAGTGTCGCGTCTTCAGCTCGAACACCGTGCCACCATCGGCGAGTTGACCTCGGCTCTCACCACCGGGGAGATGGCATTGAGCTGGGCGCCACTGGCGGGCGTGGGCGGACAATCCACACGGCTGGGCGACGCCGCGCCCACCGCGCGGCTGGTCGATCTAGGAGTGGCCCCGCGAGAAATACTCCCCGTGCTGGGCCCCGGCGAATACGCAGCGATCCGGTACGTGGAGTTGTCGAACACAGGAGACGAGGGGGAGGGCGCCACGTGAATGACGCCCAACGGCGCCGACTGATCGCGCTGCTGGCCGAGCTGTACCCGTCCGTGGCAGCGGCACGCGAGCTGCTCGACGACATCGGCTACCCGACCCGTTTGGTGCCGGCGGACTCCGGGATGACCAGCGCGATCTCGTTCTGGGCGGAGGTCGTACGAAACCTCGAATTCGGGGTTCTGGAAGACGGAGTGTCATTGCTGGTGCGGCAGGCCCGCTGGGTGTGGCCCGGCAACCGCACGCTGGCGAGCATCGCCGAGGACCTGGAAGAACAGGCGGTCTGGCCCACGCTGATGTTCCTCGGCGGCGGTTCCTCGGACCGGATGCTGGAGCTCGTGCGTGAGGTCGCGGACAACTCGGCGTTCCTGCTCTACGAAAGTGGCATGCAGACGGCCGTTCGCGTGGCTGGGATCAACGAGGATGCTCTGTCCCGCATCCGGGCGGGCGCGCGGGAGATCGATCCCGAGTGCGAGGTCGTCTTCCAGGAGTACGCCTTTCGGCCCGCGCTGTTGCGGAGGCTGGAACTGTTCGGACCGGACCGGCAGTTGTTCGAGCTCCAGGAGGTGCCGAACACGACACTCCCGCGCGACATCGTGCCCGCGGTGTGGGCGCACTACGGTGAGAACGAGGGCCTCGCGGGCCGACAGCGGCGCGCCGTGGTCGACTACCGCAACGAGAACGGTGAGACCAGCCGCCTTAATCCCGACCTCACTCTTCATGAACAACAGGTCCGGGACGGGGGAGTCCTGGAGGTCTCCGCCGAGTCGACCGCCGGCATCGATGCAGGCCTGCGGATGGCTGCGGTACGGCGGGTGCGCGACGACATCCTTCACTTCGCCGCGACCTGCGAGCAGTTCCGCGTGCTCTCGATGGACGATGACCTGCTCCCGCTGCAGTTCACCGCGGAACTGCGGGTGCCGGGACTCGCGCCGCCGGACGACCAGGACGCCTGGCCCCTCGTGCCGAAGGTGGTGCAGCGGCACGAAGTGCTCATCGTGCTGCCCCCCGAGTTTCCCGTGCAGGCACCCTTGGTCACCTGGCTCACGCCGGTGTTCCATCCCAACGTGGTCGCCGTGGGCCCGGGAGAGGGGCAGGTCTGTCTCGGTGTACTGGCTGAGGGCTACCGGCCCGGCATGTCCGTGACCGTGCTGTGCCAGATGCTGATCGACATGGCCGGATACCGCAACTACGGTGTCCTGCCGAGGAATCGGTCGTCCGCCACTGATCCGGCGCAGCAGGTGTCCGACCTGCTCGACGCGGGTGACTATGTGAACCGGCGGGCCGCGGCCTGGGCGTTCTCAGAGGAGGGCCGAGCACGGATCGCGGCCCTCGGCGGCCGGGCGCTGTCGATACCCGGCCCCGCCTCGTCCCGCTTGACCCTGGCGCCCCGCGCGGACGGGGGAGAGGACGGCACCCGTGAACGCTGAACCGGCACGACGCGGGACCGTCGTGGTCGTACGTCCCGTCCCCGACCCTCTGCCACGAGTGCGCCCGGCGCTGCTCGGCCTCCCGGAGACCGTGGACGGCGTCACCGTACTGCTACGGTCCCGTGCTGCCGAGGAGTTGGCCACCCTGCCACGGTCCTCACGCGTGGAGGAAGGCGGCTTCCTCGTAGGGCGGCCCATGAGCGTCGCCGACCGGCAGGTCACCCTCGGCGAGCCGCAACCCTACCTGGTGGAGGTCCACGAGATCGTCCCGGCGCAGCACACCAAGGCCACCGCGACCCGCCTCACCTTCACCCCGGACACCTTCGCGGCCCTCAACGAGCGGCTCGCTGGCGCGGCCCCGGCCCGGCGGCTGCTCGGCTGGTACCACACGCACCTGGGTGTCGGCCCGGAACCGGCCCTGTCGAGCGTCGACGTCGCCATGCATACGGCGACCTTCCGCGTCCCCTGGCAGGTCGCGGCGGTCGTCAACCTGTACGACGAGCGCCGAGCCGTCCGCTTCTTCGCCCGATCCGCCACCGGGCTCGACGCCTGCGCCCACTGGATCGTCGACGACCTGGGCCGCTGCCACCAGGAGGCAGGATGAGCAGCGCTTCCCTGCCACAGGTACTCCTGGTAACCGCGAGTGGCGACGATCCGGTCGAGTTGCCCCCGGAAGGCTCCGTGCGTGAAGTGCTGGCCGGTACCGACTGCCTGCTCCTGCGTCCGCTCGCCCCCGACACCGCGGACCTGCCCTGGCACGCGGTGGAGGTGCAGGTTGTCGCGCGCGCGGACGTACCGGACGGCACCCCGGTCTATCTGCCGCCCCCCGCAGCACCGAGGCCCCGTCATCACAGCCGGACCGAGCCTGCCTTCCCGCGAAGGCTCGACGACGACACCGTCGTCCGACTCGCCTACGGCCGGCAGATCGACGACGTCGCGACGCTGCTGCGAGCCGGGCTGTCCGTCCTCGTGCGGGCCGACGAGACCGTCGTGCCCCCTCTGCGGCGGGCCATGATCGAGCGAACCGGTCTGCGAGTCGTGGACGCGGGACCCGCAGCGGAGACGGCCGACGACCCAACCCGCCCTCTGCAGGACGCTCTGGCCTCTCCCACGGCGGACGGTTTGCTCGTCATCCCCGACCTGGCGCTGCTGGCATCGGCCGGAGCAGCCACTGAGGAAGGGGACGCCGCGCTCAGGCCCGTGCGCGCGGCGACAGAGCGTCCGTTGCTGGCGTTCGCGTCCTCGGACCGCGTCCTGTCCGCGCGAGTGGTGGAGCGGTTCAGCAGGACGGTCACCCTGACCGGTTGCCCAACCCACGTGCACCCCGCCCCGACGGCGAGCCCGGTCCCGATCGGGCGGGCGCTGGTCACCGCGGACGAGAGCGCGCACTTCTCGGGCTTCGATCCCGAGGACCTGCACTCGCACATCAGCGGGCTCAACCCGCTGGAGGTGCGCGACGCGATCGGTTTCGCCGTCCAGCGGACTCCGGCCGGGGCCGGCATTCATGAGCTGTATGAAGCTGTGCGGGTGTTCAAGACACGGACCTCGCCGCTCTTCACCGTGCCCGATGTCAGCTTCGAGGACATCGCGGGCTACGACGACGTGAAGGAATGGATGCGACACACGGTGGGGCTCCTCACCAGCGCCGGGCGGCTGCCGGCCGAACTCGCGCACCTGCGCTCGAAACTGGTGCCCCGCGGCCTGCTCCTTTACGGCCCCCCGGGCAACGGCAAGCGAACCATGGCGACCGCCGTCGCCCGGGCGCTCAATGCGACCGTGTCACTGGCCAGCGGCCCGGAATTGCTCGGTCGTTCGACACAGGAGAGCGAAGCCCGCATCCGAGAACTGTTCCGCGAGGCCCGGCGCAACGCACCCTCAGTGGTCGTGCTCGACGAACTCGAGTCCGTGACCTCCCGGTTCACCCCACGCACGGCGACGACCGACGGACCGCAGCCCCAGCAGTCGCTGGCGGGCTGCATCCTCGCCGAGACCGAGGATGCCAACTCCGCCATGCTCGCACCGGTACTGGTCATCGGTGTGACCAACCGCCCCGACCTCATCGACGAGGCGCTGCTGCGGCCCGGCCGGTTCCACCCCGTCTCCGTGGACCTGCCGAACCACGAGAGCCGGCTCGCCATGACCAGGCTGTACGGTCGGCGCTACGCGATCGACGTCGGCGGAGTCGACGAGCTGATCGCGGCGGCGACGGAAGGGCTGAACGGGGACGACATCCACGGCGTGTTGCGTGCGGCGTTCGTGGCGGCCTACTTGCAGGACCCCCCGGTGCCGCCGACGCCGGAGCAACTGGGCAGCCTGGTGGGCCGGGCGCAAAGGGCCCGCAGAGAACGACGGTTGATCTACTGAGAGTCGGGCGTGGTGGTTTCGGGGGCGGTGAGGGCGGCCAGCAGACAGCGGGCGGCCTCGCGTAGTTCCCGTTGGCGCCGGTCCGCGACCAGATTCGGTACGGCCGCCCGCGTGCCCGCCGGACGCAGGCGTACGGCTTCCACCAGCACCGGTTCGTCCAGGTCAAGGACGTCGTAGGCCGCGGGGTCGGTGTGAAAGGCCAGCGCGGCCGCCGCGACCGCGCCCGTCACCGACAGCTGCCCGCTGGGCATGCCCGCGAGCAGGCGGCGGCCCGCAGCCGCCGCGGGCGCAGACGGCAGCAGATCGACCAGCCGGGCACCATGGAACCGGTCGAAGCCCGTGGAGAGGAGGAGGTGGGCGATCAGATCCGCCTCGGGGTCGACCGGCAAGTCGCCTTTCTCTGTGCCGAGTTGGCCGTTCAGCGGATGCCCGGCGGCTGTGGCGGCGCTGCGGCACAGCGCCAGCCGGGTGGCCGCGGGCGGATGGACGGGGCTGTCCTGCGCTCCGCCGCCGAGCTGGTCGAGAAGGTCCGCGAGAACCAGCGCGTAGGCGGGCCCGCCGACGACCGAGGCACATACATCGGCGAACGCCTCGCCGATCCAGTCCGTCCACCGGGCGCACCACGAGGGGCCGAGGTCCGCTGCCGCGACCTTCGCGTGCAGCTCGTCCGTGAGGGAGAAGTCGTCCTCCACGTGATGGGCGACCTCGTGCACCACTGTCAGCATCGACGGCAGATGCCCCCTACAGTGCCACGGAATCTCGATCACGGGGAACGGCAGCCGCTTCACCGCCTCGAGGCCGGCCCCGGTGTGCACGCCACCGCGAGGGAGCAGTTCCCGGTAGGCGCTGCCACGGCGGTGCGCGTGCGGGACGGCGTGCCTGCTGAAACCGACCAGCGGGGGCTCCTTCGGCAGGAAGTCCGCGCCGTGGGTCATGGCCGCGTCGCGCAGCGGCCGGTAGCACTCCCAGGCCAGCTCGTCGGCGACGCCGAGGAACGCGTGATGCTCCTCGGCCCTGCGCAGCATGAAACGGCCACGGAAGAAGTCCCAGACGTGGAAGAGATCGAGCACCAGGGCGGGAACCTCGTCCGCGCGTCCCTCGGCCAGCCGACGGTCCGCGTCGTCCAGGCCGGGCTCGATCAGCGCGCGAACGGCGGTGAGTTGACTGCGATGCTTCTCCAGGACCCGCCCCTCGTCGGCCAGGTCCTCCCAGAGTCCGAGTTCCTCCCGCAGGGCCGCGATCATGTGCTGTCGGCGTGCCGTCCGTCGCCCTTCGTCGCCCCACCGCGCCCCGGTCATCTCAGCGCCTTCGACAGGCCGCAGGGAAGCGCGGAAGGCGCGGCGAACACGGCGAGGGCGGGACGGTAACCGTGCCGCCGCGGGGACGAACTCGCCTGTGCCCAGGCTCTCAGGACGGCATGCCAGGGATGGCTGCGCACTTCGGTGAGGAAATCACGCGGCGTCTCTGTGTCCTCCAACGGACCGGACGCCACGACCAACCGGGCCTGGGAGCGGGCGAAGACGGTCGCCGCGAGCAGGTTACGGGCCAGCGTGATCTGTCTGACGTCAGCTCGCGCGCCCGCGGAGGCATCCAGTACCACGGTCGGCTCCCGGCCAGGCGGATGGCTATCGACCTGAGCGACCAGGTCGTCGACGGTGATCCGGCCTTGGCCGGGGACGTCGAGGACGGGTTGCCGGGTCTCGGGGTCGAATCGCGGTGTGCCAGAGACGCACAGTATCTCGGTGGGCGGCGGGGTGACCTCCTCAAGGGCCGCGCGCAGACTTACGTCGGCCAGCGTGCCCTCCGCCGGGCAGTACGGGGCGACCAGCCGCAGTGCCTTCCGGGTGAGTGGGCCGAGCAGACCGTCAGGCACGAGGGAAAGGCCGAGGAAGGCGTTGAGGCCCGACTGGAGCCGGCGTACGTCCTTTCGCCGGGCCGGACCGGGCATGCTGCGGTAGACCAGCGCGGGCCGTGCCGTGCTGTCGGCAGGCCACATCTCTTCCCACGGCAGAGCCTGGATGAGCGGCGACTCCGCCTCGATACGGATCGCGGAGGGCCGACGGGTCCCCTCCTCCAAGGCGGCGCTGACGATCTTGCCGAGCTCGGTGACCGAGCCGTCAGCGAGCCAGCGGTCGGTGGCGACGCGCTGCCAGGAAGCCGCTCCACCGACCGGGATCGCACGCTCTCCGGGCAGATCGGCGAAAACGCAGTCGGGTGCCGTGGCGGTCTCGGGCGGTCCATCGGCGGGCGGTGGTCCCTCCGGGCGGCTGAGGGTCCGATCGAGGGTGACGAAAGCGGTCCGGTGCAGTCGTGCGTCGGGGTCGTCGGGCCCGGTCGCCGTGGACGCCGGATCGCAGAGCTCGCGGACTGCCGGCCACCATCGGCTCATCCGCAGCGCCGGGTGCTCGCTGTACGGTGCCAGCAACGCCAGGGCACGCTCGGGCGATGTGAGCTGGGCCAGCACATAGGCCAGGCGGCGGACGGCGGTGGACCGGGGCTCGACGTTGTTGGCGCAGCCGAGGGCGTACAGCGCGCTCAGGACCCGGGTCGTCAAGGGGGCTGCGGGATCGTCGGGCAAGGGCGGATAGCCCTCCGGGACGGTGGGTCCGATCGGTGAGCGCCAGGCGAGTTCCAGACGGAACAGGGCCTCATACAGCCAGGTCTCGCCGCCCTGCCGGGTGCCGTCAGGGGCGGGAGGGGGCAGCAGGCGTTCGGCAGGCTCCGGGTCGCCAGTGTCTCGCAGGGCGGCCGCCGCCCGCAGGCGGGCCAGTCGTGCGTACGGCTCCTGGGCGTTGAGGTGGCGCCAGACCGCGCACGCCTTGTCGTAGGCGTCGACCGCGCGCGCGTATTCGCCGAGGGCGGTCAGCGTGTCGCCGAGCAGTTCGTCGTCGGCGGCCTTTTCCTCCGGCGTTCGCTCCACGGCTTGTTCGTTGAGCAGGAGGTGACCGGCCAAGCGAGCGTTGCCGCAAGCGAGTTCGGCACGCACGCGCAGGCGCAGTGCATCTGCTCGGGCGGAGGTCCCGTTCCATGCAACATCGCCCAGAGCGTCCAGCGCCGCCGACGGCCGCTGCCGACGCAGCAGCAGCGCCGCGTGGTCCAGCAGTACATGGTGGGCGGCCGGGCCTCCTCGGCGGGCGGCCGCCGTCGATCGGGCGCTCGCCGCCAGCGCCTCGTCGTCCCGGCGAGCTCTGTCCGCCCAGCGGGCCCAGGACCGCGCCGCCAGAGCGGCGATCTCCCACTCGCCCAGATCCTCTGCCAGCCCGCAGACCTCCCGGAAGGCGTCGGATGCGGACTCGTCATGCTCGTCGAGATGTTCGGTGGCGGCCCACAGCAGGTCCAACCGGTCTCGTGGGGACCCGGTGTCACTCAGCTCGGTCAACTCACGCATCAGGGCCGTCGCCTGGTCGGGGGTGAACTCGTGCGGTCCGTTCTCCACGATCCGTAGCGCGAGCATGCGAGGACCCCGCAGTCTCTCGTGGTCGGCGCCCACCGTCTCGGCGGCGAGATTGAGGTGGCGCCGGATGTCGGCGCGATGCCGCCAGCGCCGACCGGGGTCGGCCTCCCGCATGGTCTGCCGGAACGCGGCGTGGGCGATGTGCTGATGGGCCTCGAGCCGCAGGGCGGCACCCGGATCGGAGGCGAGTGCCGTGTAGTCGGGGCCGAGGATCTCACCGGCGAGCTGCTTGACGGTGTCAAGATCGCCGCCGGACAGAGCCCGCTGCAGGTCGGCCCTCCATCGTGTCGGCGCCGACGGATCGGCCATCTGGAAGCGGTGGTAGAGGGCTTCGCGTGCGTGTACCGTCCACTGCCCTTCGTCGCGGGCGGCCAGATCGTCGTAGCGCCGGACGAACGTCTCGTGCAGATCCCGGAAGACCGGTTGTGCGCGTACCAGATCCCGCATGGGGATCAGCACGTCCGGATGGAAGTGCAACACGCCCTGCTCTTCGGGTTGTTCGTACACCCAGGAGTTGCGGGCCGCGTAGGCGCGCAGTCGGCGCCACAGCCGTATCCGCCAGTCCTCGGGCAGGTCGCCCTCCCGGAAGGGGAACACGTCGGCGCTGCCGAACAGGTGGTGGGGATCCTGGCGCGGGTCGTCGCCTGGGTCCCCCTCCGTCATGCCGCGAAGCAGATGGTCCCGCATGATCTCCAGATCGTCGAAGCGCAGTCGGCGTGGTACAGCGCCGTAGCGCACGACCCAGCGGACCATGGGGTCCTCGATGCGACGGATCACCCGCTCGATCAGGTACCGCAGCAGAGGTCCACTGTCGGCGCGGATGTCGGCCGGGGTGAGCCCAGGGTCCTGTTCGATGGCGTCGGCGAACAGGGCGAGGTTGAGAGGGAGGCCGTGGGACCGGTCGATGGCGGTGCGGCACAGTTCGGGGTCGGTGATGTTGCGCACCTCGGTGAGGTACGCCTCGCCCTGTTCGTCGGTGAAGCGCTGGAGTTCCTGGTGTTCGATGCCCTCCGGCGCCTCCTCCTGGGGGGCGTCGGGGTCGAACGGGGCCGTGCGGGCCAGCTGCTGCAGGGTCTCCAGGTACATCGCGAGTTGCCGCTCCGTGTGGCGCTCCACCTTGCGGCGCAGGGACGGTCCGCCGCGCGCGAGCGCGGCGGAGAACAGGTGGAGACGGCGGTCGGGCTGCTCGATGAGGGCGTGCAGGGTCTGAATGTAGACGTCGACTTGTTCGCCGGTGAACTTCGCCGGGCGGCGCAGTTCGTCCTTGGCCTGGCGGGCCGCCTCGTTCAGCAGGTGCCTGCGGTGGCGCGGTTCCGCGACGGATTCCAGCAGGGACACCACTTCGTCGAGGGCGTCGGGCGCGGCCCATGGGTCGATTGGGTTGAGGTTTTTGAGGGGCGGCCACTGCGCGCCCTTGGGGGTGACCAGGTCCTGGAGCGGGAGGGAAGGGCGCGTCAAAAGCGCTGGTCCGGGGGTCTTTACGAGAGCGGACGGTTCGGAGCGGGCGAGGCGCTCGCCCAGCAGAGGGATGCGGAGCACCTCGGTCACGACGTCGAGGTAGGTCTTCACATGGTGGGGACCGAATGCCTGCGCCGAGAGCCGCCGGTCCTCGGAGAACTCCGTGAGGACCTCACTTGACACGCGTTCCCGCAGGTCGTAGCGGCCGGCCAGGATCAGCCTGAGGGACGGGCAGACACGTACGACACGGGCCAGCAGCCGGAGGATTGCCTCGGTACCCTGGCGGTCGCCCAACAGGGGCTCCTCCAGGGTGTCCACGATGACCAGGACCGGGCGGTCCTGGTCGAGGGCGTTCAGGCGGGAGACGAACCGGCGGACGATCTCCTGCCGCACCGCCTCGTCGTCGGGCAGTACGCTGTCCGCGACCGGGCGGCGGTGCAACAGCAGCCGGTGCCGGGCGAGTTCACGCAGTGAGGCGAAGTGTCCCTCGGGCAGACGCAGTTGAAGCTGGTCGGCGATCTCCAGCAGGAGCAGCTCGGGCCAGCGCATGGCGTTGCCGGGGTCGATCACGTCGAAGTCGACGCGCGCGCACGGCACGTCCTGGGGGAGCGGGACGCACACACGTGAGACCAGCCAGCGCAGTTGGATCGTCTTGCCGATGCCGCCCTCGCCGTACAGCTGCCATACGCGCGGCCCGTCCCCGGCCAGGAACCGCACTACGTTCTGCCGGCTGTCGGGGCGCTCCATGAACCGGGCGCAGCGTGCATAGTCGGCGCTCCAGTAGTCCCGGGCGCGCAGATAGGCGCTGCGGTCGCGGCGCAGACGGCCGAGTTCGGCGCTCAGCATGGGACGCCTGTCGGGATCCTCCAGGACGTCGAGGAGGTCACGGCAGCGTGCGAAGTCCCGTTCCGCGTCGGCCCGCGTGAACAGGTCGCCGAACAGGGTGGCGGCGCCGGGCGGGTCGGCGATCAGCAGGTGCCGCAGCTCCTCGGCGGGCTCTGCGCGGCCCCGCCAGTGCGCGGCCAGGTCGCCCTCCACCAGAGCCATTTCGGTGAGAGGACCGCCGCCGGGGCGTGCGGAAAGCCAGTCGGAGAAGTACGCTGCCCGGTGCGCTTCACGCAGCACGAACCGCTCCGTGCCCGGCACTCGTTCGAGCAGACCGTACGCTTCGAGGTCGCTGAGCGTCGGTGCCCCGTCCCCGGCGCGGGGGCGCAGAACCGCGTCGTGCAAGGTCGCGTCGAAGGGGCCTGCCAGGGCGGTGAGCCGGAGCAACGGCCGCCAAGGTGTGGGCAGTTCGGAGCGGTGGATGGCGTCGAGGCTCTCCCCGGCGGCGATACGCCGGCCGAGTTCCTCCAAGCGATCCGCGATGCCCGTGAAGTGGTCGGTCATGGCCGGGGCCCCGTCCGTGCGACCACGTCCATGGTCTTGTGGACCCGGCTGAGAAAGTCCACGCGGAAGTGGCTGGTGCCCTGGAGGTACTTGTCGTAGCCCTCGAAGACCGGCAGGGCGGCGGCGAAGGGAATCCCGGCGCGGGCGCAGTAGTCCCGGGCCAGCCGCATGAAGTGCCGGGTCTCGAAGTCGCCCAAGGCGACGGTGTTGACCAGGGTGGAGTCCTGGGGCGGGATGTGCTCGCGCACCCAGGAAGGGTCGGCCACCAGCACGAATCGCAGCCGGCCATGGAGGCCGTCGAGCACTCTGGGCGCGAGGAGGCGGGGATACAGCTCCTGCCGGAAGGACTCGGACAGGACGTACTCTGGATGATCCAGTACGACGAGATGGCGTCGCTCCTGGTCCGGCGGGCTCAGTGCCTCGGCGAAGGACCGGAACACGGCGTTCTTACGGTCCTCGGCGCGTGGCGCGTTGTCGTTGAACCACAACCCGATGTCCTCGCCGGTCGGCGGACCGAAGTCCGCGTGCGGATCGGGCAGTTCCCGGTGCAAGGTGTCATGGAAGCCGGTGAAGGCGGAGTGCGGCAAGTGGCAGGACCGGTCCTCGTCCACACAGGCCGCACGGATGACGCGGAGCACGTCGAGCCAGTTCTTGTGGGTCACCCGGCGAACCGTGCGTCTGCCGTCCGTCTCGACGCAGTCGTGCGTCAGCACCTTGCGCAGATCCACATAGGTCGTGGCCTCACCGCGCAGCAGACAGGTCATCAACCACCAGCGTGCGAGCAGCGTCTTGCCGGTCTTCGGCCCGCCCGACTGCGAGTGGCCGGTGATGACCAGCAGTCTGCTCGGCGGGCGTTCGGTGCCGTCGTCAGACAGCGCCCACCAGCCCTCACGGCGCTCGTCGTGACGTCCGAGGAACAGGCGCAGCTCGGTGAAGTCCGGATGCTCGGTGAGCTCGCGCGCGGTCGCTTCGGACAGTGGGAAGCGTACCGGCAGGGTCAGCCGCCCCGTGTGGACGGCCGTCAGCACCGGCAGCGCCCACGCGGCGGTCGCATGGTGGTCTGAGGCCAGCCGGTCCCGGGCGGTGGCCACGGCGTCGTCCAGGGGGCGGCGCTGGGCCAGGGCACGGTAGAAACCGGCGGAGAGATGGACGGCCTCGAGCGGCTCCACGTCACCCTGCAGCGCGATCACCGCCTGGACGCCCCGGTCCAGGAACACTTCGGTCAGACCGTCCTGCGGGGCTGTCCCGTCCACGCCCTGACGACAGGCGTTGATCACGACCAGCCACGGTTGCCAGGCATTCATCAGCACCTGTGCCAGGTCGGTGGTCAGCTCCCAGTAATCGCCGCCCGCGGCGCCGCGACCGGCGGCGCCCACCGTACGGTTGAAGGCCACGGCCGAACCCAGGTCCGTGCCCGGCAGCGCACCGTGACCGATGAAGTGCAGCACATGCGGCCGCAGCCGGGCCAGCGTGACGGTCAGCGACGACAGATCCGGGCCGTCCAGTACGTGATGATGAACCTGGGCGCCGATCCGCCCCAACGCGGCGCCCCACTCGGCGAGTTCATCGTCCGCCAGCAGACTGCGGTCCTGCGGATTGCAGACCACCAGGAGCACTCTCAGCGGACCGAGCTCGGCGAGCTCGGGTGGCCGACCGGCAAACGCGGGTGCGGCGACCCTGACACGGCGCCACCGCTGTCTTAGATCGCGGAAGACCCATCCCAAGCCGTCGTGCAGCAACTCCCAGGGCAGCGCGCGCAGTCTGAGGGGGCCGATCTCGAGACCGACCCGCAGCGGGCGCTGAGTGCTGCTGCCGGCCAGCAGTTCGTCCCACAGCCGCCGTACGTCGCCGGTGATCAGCCCGTCGTAGAGCCGCCGCCCCACAACTTGCCGCTGCACCGTCGTCGTCGCGGGGGAGAGGGCGCCGACGAGGGCTACACAGGACGCGGGGCTGTCGGCGGCAAGCGCCAGCTCGGCGTCGAGCGGTGCGCTCGCCTCGATCCCGTCGGTCAGGTCTGTCAGTCGGACGACCAACTGGCCGTCGATGCCAGTCGGTTCACGGGCGACCCGGATGAGCACCTCGGCCACAGTGCCTTCGTGCGGTTCCACGGCTCTGCGCTCACACGTCGTCGCCGGACGGCTGCCCGGGCTGCTCCTGCTGTGGAACCGTCTCCAGCACCGCTTCCGTGTCGTCCAGGGCTTCCTCCACCAGCAGTGGCGGCACGGGTTCGCTCGCGGCTCCCCGACCGGGCTGTCTCGGCCCGTACTCGGCCTGCACGCGCCGCAGCCAGTTCTTGCGCAGCCTGACCACCTGGTGGAGCGGCGCCGCGGCCTGGGCGATCCACCGGAAGCTCAGGTTCTGGCTCCGGGTGAGCGACGCCCCCGCCGCGACGTCGAGAATCTGCAGCGCCTGCGCCCCCGCGGTGCCGGTGAGCCGCAACTCGGCGCTCGCCCCACTGTCGACGCCTACGAGAACCGTCCCGGAACCGGCGCTGACCGTCCGCGTCACCGCATACAGCGACTCGTCCCACTTCCCCTGCCAGTACCGCCGCACCATCGCCTCGCTCAGCCGCCGGACATCGCTGATGCCCCTCTCGGTGAGCTCCCGATAGACGATCAGTACGCCCGAGGCACGCGAGAACCGCACAAGCACACCGGCATCGACAGCGCCGATGGTCGCGAACGCCGGATCGACCACACCCGCGGACTTCAACCGCACCTCGGCCGTGCCCCCGGAGTCGTACACGAACTCGCCCGGCTCACCCGGCTCGGTCAGCCCGACCGCGATCCGCCGCCCGTCCAACGTCCCCGCGATCCGCACCGACCCATCACGCACATCGAAGACATCCCCCGGCGCAACCTGCTGCGACAACGGCCACGTCAACCACCAGTCGGCCCAGGCGTTCCGCATCGCTCGGCGGTACGCGTCATAGGGCTCGACCATCACGCGCTCTCCTCCCCCGGCGGCGTCGCCCGCCCCGCAGCAGGCTAGCAGTGGCATTGGCGCTGACGTATGACGATTCGACAGACCTGTTCAGAATCCCAAGCGCCGCTTGCTACGTCTCCTTTGACCTATCCGAGCTTCAAACCGCCCACCCCTGGCACCAGGCTCCAAGGAGCGGAAGCGCCGTCCACGCCACCCGGCGCCTGTGAACCGCTCCGGGTCTGATGGAGGCTCCGATCTGCCCAGAGTTGTGTGGAGTCGGGATAGTTGATTCACGCTACAGGTGTTGCGCGCAGTTCGTACTCCACCGGACTGAGTATCCCCAGGGCGGAGTGTCTGCGCTGCCGGTTGTGGAAGATCTCCAGGTACTCGAACAGGGCGGTGGACAGCTCCAGGCGAGTGCGCCACCGGCGGCGGTCCAGTAGTTCCACCTGGACCCGGGCCCAGAAGGATTCCATCAGCGCGTTGTCCACGCAGTCGCCGACCGAGCCCATGGAGGGCAGCAGGCTGGAGGCGCGGGCTGGCTGTGCACCGGGTCAGGTCGGGGAGATGACGGCGTCCACGGCGGTCACCGCGCTGGTGCCGGCGACAGCCGGGCATCAGCCTCCGGACAATCCCTGGGCGATCGGGGTCAGTCTGCCGAGTTCGGCCCGGGACGTGACCCCGAGCTTGGGGAAGGCCTTGTAGAGGTGGTGTGCCACCGTGCGAGGGCTCAGGAACAGCTGGGCGGCGATCTCGCGGTTGGTCGCTCCCGTGACGGCCAGCTGTACGACCCGCAGCTCCTGCGGTGTGAGCGCGGCCAGCGGATGGCCAGAGCCGTGGTCGGGGAGGGAGACACCGATGGCACGTAGTTCGCCGGCCGCGCGGGCCGACCACGGCGCGGCCCCGAGCCGCTCGAAACCCTCCTTTGCGGCCTCGAGTTGGACGCGCGCCTCGCCGCGTCGCTGTTGGCGGCGCAGCCACTCGCCGTACACGAGGCGGGTGCGCGCGTGGTCGAAGGGCTGCTCGTGCCGGAGGTGGAGGGCGAGGGCACGCTCGTACAGCTGTCCTGCTCGGTCGTCGGCGGCCGTGAGCGCCCGCACGCGATGCCGTACGGCAAGAGGTCCCGTCCGCCCGGTGGCCTCGGCCCAGGTCTCGTACCGGCGCAGCGCCGCCTTCGCTCGCCGCGGCGCACCCGTTCTGGCGGCTGCTTCGATGTAGTCCGGCCAGACGTACGTCCACAGGAAGGCGTGCCGCGTCGGGCCCGCCGCCGCCCAGTCGACCCGGTCGAGCACCCCCTCGTACCGGCCCGCACCCAGGTCCAGGAGCACCCCGGCGTACTCGGCCCACCAGCGGCCCGGCATCCACGCCAGCGTGTCGGCGCGCCGCAGGGCCTCGGTGGCCATGGTGCCGTACGTGTCCTCGTCGCCGGCGACCGCCTGGAGCCGGCCGCCGGACCGGACGGCAAGCAACCGGCCGTACGTCGAGTCGCCTGGGCCACCGATTCCCGCCTCATCCGTCCGGACGAGCACCCCAGTGGGGAGAACTCGGGGCACTCAGCGTGAGGGACGAGGGCGGAACCGCCCCCTTCTGCCGAGGAAAAGCAGCCGTACGGCGAAGACGCTGGGACCAGTTCGTACCGCCCCGATAGAAGGACCCACATGCGCTTCTCCGCACTCGGCACGGCCGTCCTGGCCTCCGCCGCACTGGTCGTGCCCCTCGCCCCGCCCGCCCTGGCCTCACCAACGGCCACTGTCGCCGCTGTCGCCCCCGAGACTGTCCCGGCCGACCAACACGAGCACGGCCACGGCCGGCACGATGACCACCGCCTGGACCGAGGACCCGACGGCCGGGACCGCGAGGAGCGCGCCCGTACCGATGCCCGGCTGCAGAAGGTGCTGGACGGCATCGTGGCGGCGGGAGCTCCCGGTGTCGTGGCGGAGGTGCGGGACGGCCGGCAGGTCTGGACCGGGCGCAGCGGCAAGGCGGACCGGACCCGCGGCCTGCCCCCGAGGACCGACAGCCGGTTCCGGGCGGGGAGTGTGACCAAGTCCTTCGTCGCCACGGTGGTTCTCCAGCTCACCGCCGAGGGCGAGCTGCGCCTCGACGACCCGGTCGAGCGGCACCTCCCCGGTGTGGTGCCGAACGGCGGGAAGATCACCGTGCGGCAGCTGCTGGGTCATCGCAGCGGGCTGTTCAACTACACCGACAGGCTGTGGCCGGGTGGCTTCAAGGAGGCGTACGAGAACCGGTTCCGGCACTACGCGCCCGGCGAGCTGATCGCCGAGGCCACCCGGCACCGGCCCCTTTTCGCGCCCGGCACGTCCGGTAGCTACTCCAACACCAACTACGTCCTGCTGGGCATGCTGATCGAGAAGGTCACGGGCAACTCGGCCCGGACGGAGATCATGCGGCGGATCATCGGGCCGCTGGGCCTCGACGGCACGTCCTTCCCCGAGGCGTCGCCGCGCATCCCCAGCCCGCACGCCCGCGGTTACATCCGTCTTGAGGGCTCTGCGTCCCCCTACACCGACATGACGGAGACCGACATGTCGTGGGCGTGGACCGCCGGCGCGCTGATCTCGACCACGCACGACCTGAACATCTTCTACAAGGCGCTCGTCGGCGGGCGACTGCTGCCGGCGAAGCTGATGAAGGACATGCTGGAGATACATCCCCTTGTTGACGGATCGTCATACGGGCTCGGTGTCGCCAGGGTCGACGCTCCGGAGTTCGGCCGCGCCTTCGGCCACACGGGGGGCGCGCCCGGCTTCACGACGCACAGCTACACCCTCGCCAACGGCTCCCGCCAGGTCACCCTGTCCGTCAACTCCATGCCGGTCACCGAGGAGGTGGATCTGGCCTCCCGCAAGGCGACGCTGGCGCTGCTCGCCATGGGCGCGAAGAGCAACTGACCCATCGCCCTGTTCCTGCCCAGGCCCCTGCTGCGCGTGCGCCCCGGCGCCCTCACGACAGGGGCCGGTCGTCGCCGTCCGCCGGTGCGGGCAGGGCGGCGGCGACCGCGCCGACGAAGAGGGCCGCGGCCAGCGGGCCGACGATGTAGGGCCACAGCGTGCCCGCCCCGCCGGCCAGCAGCCACGGCCCGAACTGCCGGGCGGGGTTGAGGCTTCCGCCCGTGATGTTCGCCATGACCGCGATCAGCGCCGTGAGTAGTGTGCCCATGGTGACGGGGGTGACATCGGTGAGTCCCGGATGGCGCGCGAGACGGATGACGACGACCAGCAGCACGCCAGTGGCGATCGCCTCCCCGATCGCGACCATGGTCGCCGGAAGTCCGGGCCGTGCGCCCAACAGGGCGTGGTTCACCGCAGGATGGGCGAGGGCAGGGCCGAGCAGCAGCCGGCCCGTCATGGTGCCGAGGACGGATCCGGCGAGCTGTGCGGAGAGGTAGAACGGTACGTGGCGGCCGGGGAGCCGTCGTACGGCCCACATGGCGACAGTGACCGCGGGGTTGGCGTGCGAGCCGCTCAGCCTGCCGAGGGGCGAGGCGATCAGGGCGGCCACCACCGCCCCGCTGACGACGGCGCCGGTGAGGAGGCGCGCGTCGGCGGAGGCCAGGTGCGTGTGGAGCCACGCCCCTGGATGCATGAGGAGGCGGAAGAGCACAGTCATGGCGAGCAGCAGCAGAGCCGTGGCCACCGCCTCGGACGCCCAGAGCGCCACCGGGCGCGGCACGCCATGGCCGAGGCGCCGTCGGCGACCTCCCGGCTGGGGCGGCGGAACCTGGCTGTGCGGCGGGCGGTGCCGGTACGTCACGTTGCTTCTCCCTGTCGTCGGCGTCGTTGGCGTCCGTCGTCGTCCGGACGGATCGCAACGGATCGGCGGTACACGGGTGGAAACCGCCCGTGGCTGCGGGTGGTGGCCCGTGTCACGGACACGGATCCCTCGGTTCGGGACGCAGCCGCCGGTTCGGGGTGGATCGCTCGGTTCGGGACGCAGCTGCCGACTCGGCCCGGAGCCCCGGTTCGGGCCGTGCCCTGGTGACGGCGTGCGCGCCGGGCCTGTCCCGATCCGGGTGTCGCATGTCCCGCCACGTACTACCGCGGCGCACGGGTCCCGCCTTCGATGGAGCGCGAGGGACGGGGAGCCGGCCGCCAGGCGGGGCCGGCTCCCCATTCTCCTGCGCCGAGCGGACCTGGAGGTCCACCGCGGGCCGTGACCCGGGCGATGTCCCGAAACGAGGGTCGCCCGTCCCGAAGGACGGTCATGGCCGCGTATGCGCATCAAGTTGAGTCATGTGTCCGGCCCACCCCGGCCCGGACCGAGGCTGCCGCTGCTCGGCGGCGCCGACGATCGTTCGAATTCGCGAGGAAGAGACGATGCAGACGTTGGGAGCGGGCACTGCCCGCCCGCGTTCGGAATACATGATCGCGCTGGGACTGGCCGCCGGGCCCGTCGTGGCTCTGGGCTTCACACGCTTTGCGTATGCGTTGCTGCTGCCGTCCATGCGTTCCGAGCTGGACTGGACGTACGCGGCGGCGGGCGGGCTGAACACCGCCAACGCGTTGGGCTACATCATCGGCGCGGGCAGCGCGGCCTGGTGGTCGCGCCGCTTCGGCGCGGGCCGCAGCTTCGCCTGGGGGATGATCATCAGCGCGGTCGCGCTGCTCGCCTCGGGGCTGACCTCGAACTTCACCGCGCTGTCGATGCTGCGCTTCATCGGAGGGCTCGCCACGGCCGTCACCTTCGTCGTCGGTTCGGCGCTGGCCTCCCGGGTGCACATCGGCGGACGTCAGCAGCGCTCGGCCGCACTGGTGGGCGTCTACATGGCGGGCGTCGGTATCGGAGTGGTTCTCTCCGGCATCGTCGTGCCCGCAGCGCTCACCACATGGGGGGCGTCGGGCTGGCAGGCCGGCTGGCTGCTGATGGGCGTGCTGGCGCTGATCGCCACGGGGCCGGCCGCCTGGGCGGCCAGGTCCGTGCCCCCGGCGCCGCCGGCTGGCGCGGCCAAGGGCACGTCCGGCCTGGGCACGATGGCGCCGTCGTTCGTCTGGTACGTGCTTTTCGGCGCGGGCTACGTGTCGTACATGACGTTCGTCGTCGCCCTGCTGCGCGACCAGGGGCTGGGCACCTGGAGCACCGCCGGGTTCTTCATCGTGCTCGGCGCCGCGAGTGCCCTGGCGACGCTGCTGGTGTGGGGCCGCATCATCGGACGGCTGCGGGGCGGCCTGGCCCCGGCCCTGGTCTCGGTCGTGGTGCTGGTCGGTGTGCTTCCGGTCCTGGTGGCCGACGGGCTGACGGCCGCGATCGTCTCGGCTGTGGTCTTCGGCTCCGGCTTCATGGCCGGACCGACGGCGGTGACCGTACTGGCCCGCCGGATGCTCCCGCAGCACGCCTGGACCTCCGGGATCGCCTGGCTGACCGTCGCGTTCAGTGTCGGCCAGGCCGTCGGCCCCCTGATCTCCGGGATCCTCTCCGACTCCGAGGGCGGCATCGCGAAGGGCCTGTGGCTGTCGGTGATCCTGCTGGCCGTTTCCGCGCTCGTCGCCCTCGTCCAGCGCGAACACAGGGAACCGGAGGCAGAGACCGAGCCCACGGCCGAAGCACGAGCCGCAGCGGCAGACACCGCACCGGACTCCACAGCCACCGGTGAACAGACCGGCGAACCCACCGGCGCCACCAAGCAATGACAAGGAGCGGTACCACCATGCCCGGACACACCGTCACCGTCAGCGAGAGCGGCCCGTACACACGGACCGTCGACGTCGGACCGCACCGGCTGATCGCCGACGAGCCCGAGCCGATCGGCAGCGACCTCGGCCCCACCCCGGTGGAACTGCTGCTGGCCGCACTGGGCGCGTGCACGTCCATGACGGTACGCATGTACGCCGAGCGCAAGGGCTGGGACCTGTCCGGCGTCGCGGTCAGCGCCCGGATGAACTACAGGAACGGGCCGCGCGGACAGATCGTCAAGCGCGTCGAGATCTCCGGAGACCTCGACGGGGAACAGATCAACCGGCTCGCCACCATCGCGGAGCACTGCCCCGTCCAGCGCATGCTCGGGGACTGCGTGCACGTCGACACCCGCATCGTCGCCCGGCCCGCCTCCACGGCGGCCACGGCCTGAGGCACCGCGGGCGTACGGCCCCGGCACACGCACAGCGGGGACGTACGCCCGCGGCCCACTCCCCAACACCCACTGGAGACACCATGGACGACATCGTCCCGACCACGGTCGCCGGGATCACCGTGCCCGGAAGCAAACTGGCCCGCGAGGCCACGGACCTCGTCCGGGAGGCCGCATCACCGACCGTCTTCCACCACTCCCGCCGTGTGTTCTTCTGGGGCTCGCTGCGCGGTCTGACCCGTGGCCTGTACGCAGATCCCGAACTCCTCTACGTCGGGGCCCTCTTCCACGATCTCGGCCTGACCGAGCGGTACCGCACCGACGACCGGCGCTTCGAGATCGACGGGGCCGACGAGGCCCGGCGCTTTCTGCATCAGCACGGCATCGGGCCGCTCGACGCGCAGCTTGTGTGGGAGGGCATCGCCCTGCACACCACCCCCGAGATTCCCTGGCACATGGCCCCGGAGGTCGCTCTGGTGACCGCCGGGGTGGAGGCCGACGTCCTCGGCCTCGGTCTCGACGAGATCGAAGAGGACGACCGCGCCGAGGTCGTGGCCCTGCATCCGCGGACCGGCTTCAAGCGGCAGATCCTCAGGGAGTTCACCGACGGCATCGCCCACAGGCCCGCAACGACGTTCGGGAACGTCAAGGCGGATGTGCTGGAGCGGTATCTGCCCGGGTACGAGCGGAAGAACTTCGTCGACGTCGTCCTCGACTCCGGCTGGCCCGAGTAGCCGCCTCCGCGCCGCACGCCGTCCCATGGCGGCCCCGGCGCAACACACACCCTTGCGAAGCCCCGGACCACTCGGTCCCGGGGCTTCGCGCCATGTGTGCGGCGCCCGGACTCGGCGTCGATGCCTTCATCTGTGAGGAGGAGAGGCGGCGCGTCTCCTCCGTCCGGCCGAGCCGAAACCTCGTCGTGAGTGCCGAGGGCACCACCGCCCCGCGGCCCAAGACTGAAATGGCGCCCTGAACAGGGGCGCCTGCACATCCCCGATCCGACCGGAGCACTCCCGCGTGGCCACATTCCTCTACAAGCTGGGCCGGTTCGCCTTCCGGCGACGGCTCACCGTCATCTTCACCTGGATCCTCCTGCTGGTCCTCGCCGGCGTCGGGGCATCGGCAGCCACGGCCCCTTCGCCGAGCACCTTCTCGATGCCCGGCACCGAGTCCCAGCGCGCCCTCGACGTACTGGAGGAACGCTTCCCCGGCAGCAACGCCGAGGGCGCCGCCGCCCGCATGGTCTTCAAGGCGCCCGAAGGGGAACGCATCGAAGCCCCGGAGCACCGGGCCGAGATCGCGCGGGCTGTCGCGTCCCTACGCAAGAGCTCGTCCCAGGTGGCCGCCGTCACCGATCCCTTCACCGCGCGGGCGGTGAGCAAGGACGGCACCACGGCCTACACCACCGTCGCTTACAAGGTCGGCGCGTCCGCGCTCACGGACGGCACGAGGAACGCTCTGAAGGACGCGGTGGACGAGTCACGCACGAGCGGTCTGACGGTCGAGACAGGGGGCAGCGCCGTCCAGGCGGAGAGCGAATCGGGCACGGAGGTCCTCGGCATCGTCATCGCCGCGATCGTGCTCCTGGTGACCTTCGGTTCACTCGTCGCTGCCGGACTGCCCCTGATCACCGCGCTGTTGGGGGTGGTAATCGGAGTCTCCGCCATCGGGGCGCTGGCCCACACCCTGGACCTGGGTGACACCACCTCGCAGCTGGCGATGATGCTCGGCCTGGCCGTCGGCATCGACTATGCCCTGTTCATCGTGGTCCGCTACCGTGCCGAACTCGCCGAAGGGCTGGAGCGCGAGGAGGCGGCCGGCCGGGCCGTGGGCACGGCCGGTTCGGCGGTCGTCTTCGCCGGGCTCACCGTGGTCATCGCCCTGGCGGGCCTGTCCGTGGTCGGCATCCCGATGCTGACGAAAATGGGCCTGGCTGCGGCGGTGACGGTCGCCCTCGCCGTGCTCGTGGCCCTGACGCTGCTGCCGGCCCTGCTCCGGCTCGCGGGGAAGAGGATCGTCGGCCGACGGGCGCGCTCCCGGGACGGGGCGAAGAGGAGCGGGGCGAAGAGGCGCCCCAAGCGCGCGTTCCGGCCCGGGGCGAGCGTCCGGTGGGCGGGCTTCGTACTGAGGCGGCCGATTCCGGTGCTGGTGGCGGGAGTCGTGGGGCTCGGCGCGCTGAGTGTGCCGGCGGCGTCCCTGGAACTCGGGCTGCCCGACGAGGGCTCGCTGTCGGCCGAGAACACCCAGCGCAAGGCGTACGACCTGCTGACCGAGGGGTTCGGCGCCGGGTTCAACGGACCCCTCACCGTGGTGGTCGACGCACGGGACAGCGCCGACCGCCGAGGGGCGGCGGCGGACGTGGTTTCGACCGTCCGGGCCCTGGACGGGGTGGCCGCGGTGGGCGCACCCGGTTTCAACGGGAAGGCCGACACGGCCACCATCACCGTCGTCCCGGCGTCCGGACCGAGCAGTGACGCGACCGAGTCGCTCGTCCGGGACATCCGGGAGGCGCACACGGCGGTCGCCTCCGCCACCGGGGCCCGGGCGATGGTGACGGGCCCGACAGCCCTGAAGCTCGACTTCACCCGGAAGATGAACGACGCTCTGCTGCCGTATCTTGCGCTGGTCGTCGGTCTCGCGTTCCTCCTGCTCATGGTGGTGTTCCGCTCGGTGCTCGTCCCGTTGAAGGCGGCGCTCGGATTCCTGCTCTCCGTGGGCGCGGCCCTCGGCGCGGTCGTCGCGGTGTTCCAATGGGGCTGGCTGGCCGACCTGTTCGGTGTCGACCGGACCGGACCGATCATGAGCACCATGCCGATCTTCATGGTGGGGATCATCTTCGGCCTCGCCATGGACTACGAGGTCTTCCTGGTCACACGGATCCGCGAGGCACACGTCCGCGGCGCGTCCCCTGTGCAGGCGGTCAAGGATGGATTCCGGCACGGCGGACGGGTCGTCACGGCGGCGGCGCTCATCATGGTGGCCGTCTTCGGAAGCTTCCTCGGTGCGGCCGAGGAGGCGGTCAAGATGATCGGCTTCGGCCTGGCGGTCGCGGTGGTGCTGGACGCATTCGTCGTCCGTATGACCCTCGTCCCCGCCGTGCTCGCCCTGCTGGGACGTCACGCGTGGTGGCTGCCCGGGTGGCTGCGGAAAGTGCTGCCCTCGGTCGACGTGGAGGGCGAGAAGCTGCGCGGGCGACCGGACGGTACGAGGGGAGAGGATCCCGAGGTGGAGTACCGGCACGCCGAGTTCAGCCGGCACTGACGGCGTCTGACGCATCGATCACCGCGTGCCCCTGCCGATGCGGCGGGGCACGCGGTGTTCTGTGCCCGCCCACCGTGACGCTCGGGGTCCGGTCGGGAAAACGGCCGTGCCCGGCCCACATCGTCGGGGGCCGGGCGCAGGCGTCGGCGGGCACGGCCGGCTCATCGAGGGCCGGCCGCGCTGGGCGCTACTTCTTCGGCTTGGTGAAGGAGCTCTCCCAGTAATGGGTGTCCTCCGGTACGTCCTCCATCTTCACGATCTTCCCGTTCCGGATCGTGTAGTAGAGGGTGACGTCGACCGGCTCGACCTTGCTGTTCCAGGGGTGGTTCATGCGGATGAACTCCTCCGCGAAGACGCCCTGGTCGTCGGCGGCCATGTCCGTGACGTCGAGCTTGTAGCGGTCGCCGACGGTCGCCATGACCTTTTCGCGGAACTCCTGGAAACCGGCGAACCCCTTGTAGGTGCCCGAGATATCAGACTTTCCGGGGATCGTGATCACGATGTCCTTGTCGATGGACTCGCGCAGTCCGTCGAGGTCGCCCTCCCGGAACTTCTTGTAGAACTCGCGCCCGAACGCGAGGTTCTTGGCGTGGACGGCCTTCTTCACGTCGATGAGCTGCGAAGGCGCGCAGGCTCCGATGCCCGCGGGGCCGCCGCCGTACCGGGCGTGGCAGCGTCGGACGCGGCGCGGCCGCCCGTGGGCGCGGTCCAGTACGCGTCGTAGTGGCGCTGGTCCTCGGGCATGGTCCAGGCCTCGGAGACCTTCCCGGCCTTGAATGCGTAGTGCATGGTGAAGCGGAGCTGCCAGGTGCGCTCCGGGTCGTGCTTGCGGTTGAGGTCGATGATCTCGCGGGTGAAGCCGCCGTCGCCGTTGACCGCGGCATGGGGGACCCGTATCGCGAATCGCCCGCCGTTCCAGGCGAGGATGTTGTTCATGAACGTGGCCAGGCCGTCGGGGTCCCAGTACTCGTCGGCGTTCTTCCCGTTGCCGGGAACGTGCATGACGAAGTCCGCCGTGACGAACTTCTTGGCGGCCTCGATGTCCCCGCGGGCGAACGTCGCGTAGAAGCCGCGCAGGACCTTTGCGTTGGTGCGCGAGGTCCTGTCGACGGAGGGGGAGAGGGCGGCGATGTCCGTGGTGCCTGCCGCGCCTGTTGCGGGCCGGAGGGCCGTCGTGGGCTCTTCGGCGAGGGCGGAGGTGTTCGCCATCGCCGGCGAGCCGTCGGCGAGCAGCGTGACGGCCGCGGAGAAGGAAATGGTCTTGCGCAAGGGATCCTCTTGGGTCGTGGGGTGAACCGCTCCCGCCCGGACGCGGGAGCTGGAGCCGTCCGTACGGCTGCGGTCAGGCGGCCGCGCGGCCCGCGACGACCCAGCCGGCCACCTGGGTGACGCGTTCGCCGAGGTGGTGGGCGCCGGCCAACTGGACCTCGCCGACGGGGTTCTCACCGCCACGGTCCGTGTGCGAGACGCCGTAGGGGTTTCCGTGGGCGAATACGACCGGGTCGGTGTATCCGGGCGGGGCGATGGTGCCGCCCCAGTGGGTGAAGACGTTGTTCAGCGCGACGATAGTGGTCTCGGAGCCTCCGCCGGTGCCGGTGGAGGTGAAGCCCGCGTACACCTTGTTCGCCAGCTTGCCCTGGAACCACAGACCGCCGGTCGTGTCGATGAACTGCTTGAGCTGCGAGGCGATCTGGCCGAACCGGGTGGGCGTGCCGAGGACGACCGCGTCGGCCCACTCCAGGTCGTCGAGCGTGGCGACGGTCAGGTCGGGTGTGGCTTGCGCGTGGGCGACCCACTTGGGGTTGGCCGCGACGGCTGTCTCCGGCGCGAGTTCGGCCACCTTGCGCAGACGCACCTGCGCCCGCTTTGACGGCTCCTTCGGCGACGGCTTCGGCCAGTGCGTGCACATGGCCGGTCGAGGAATAGTGGATGATGGCGACCTTCGCCTGGTAAGCCATGGACAACTCTCTTCCTGATGCCCCTGTGTTGGGCCGTGTGTCTCGGCGCGGTACGGGGGATCTCCACGACCGCGGCTCTCAGACTGCGGGGAACAGGATCCGCAAACAATGACACATCAGGGCATGTGATCCACGATCACGGCCACGTCGCGGCCGTAACGGGTCATGAGGCGGCTGCAGGCCGGACAAGTCCGGTGTCGTAGGCGAGGATCACCGCCTGCACCCGGTCCCTGAGTGCGTACTTGTCGAGGATGTGGGCGACGTGCGTCTTCACGGTCGCCTCGCTGACGTGCAGGTCCCGGGCGATCTCGGCGTTCGACAGACCGCGTGTCAGCGCACGCAGCACGTCCAGCTCGCGTCCCGTGAGCGCGTCGAGGCTGGGGGGCACCGTCACCGGCGCCGCCTGTTCCGCGAGCCGGGCGAAGCGGTCGAGCAGCCTGCGGGTGACGCGAGGCGAGATCACCGCATCGCCCTCGGCGACGGTACGGATCGCATCCACCAGTGAGTCCGCCGGTCCGTCCTTGACGAGGAATCCGCTCGCGCCGACCCGCAGGGCGTCATGGACATGCTGGTCGAGGTCGAAGGTGGTGAGGATGATGACACGGCTCGACGAGCCGGACTCGACGATGCGCCGGGTGGCCTCAACCCCGTCCATGTGGGGCATCCGAATGTCCATCAGGACGACGTCGGGCTGGAGCGTCCGGGCCTCGTCGGCCCCGGCGCGGCCGTCCCCGGCCTCGCCCACCACCGTGATGTCCGGTTCGGCTTCGAGGATGAGCCGGAAGCCGGTCCGGATCATCGGCTGGTCATCCACCAGCAGTACACGGATGGTCATGCGGCTCGCCTCCCTCGGTCGTGGCCCCGCAGGATGTGGGGGTCCCCGGCGGCACCCGGGCCTGCACAGAGTGTCGGCGCCTCGCCGGCATCCTGGCCTTCGCAGGGTGTCGGACCGTCGCCGGAACCGGTTCGACGGCGGGTACGGGGACGGTCGCGTGGACGCAGAAGCCGCCACCGGGGCGTTTGCCCACATGGAGCGTGCCGTCGACGGCCACGATGCGCTCACGCATGCCCAGAAGGCCGTGGCCGGCGCCCCGCGTGGCGGGCTGCACGGGCGGCAGTTCCTGGCCCGGGCGCCACCCGTCGTCGCACACCCGTACCGTCAGTCGCCCGTCCTCGCCCCAGTCGAGTCCGAGCCGGGCGCGTGTGTGCCCGGCATGTTTCAGGGTGTTGGTGAGGGCTTCCTGGATCACGCGGTAGACGGTCAGTTCGGATCCTGCCGGCAGTTCCGGGGGCACTCCGGTCGCGGTGAACTCGACGTCCAGGCCCGCGGTACGGACGGATTCGACCAGCCGCGGGATCTCCTGGAGGGTGGGCTGGGGCGGTCGCTTGGTGGGATCGTCGTCGTCCTGCTCGTCGGTCCTCAGCACTTCCAGCAGTCGTCGCAGTTCGCCCACGGCCGCGCGCCCGGTCTGCTCGATGGTGCGGTGCAGTTCGTGGGCCTTGGTGCCGTCGCGGTCCTGGACCCGGTCCGCTGCGATGGTCTGGACGACCATGAGGCTGACGTTGTGGGCGACGATGTCGTGGAGTTCACGTGCGATACGGGCACGTTCCTGCGCCAGCGCCGCCCGGGCGTTCGCCGTCTGCTCTCGCTCCACCGCGGCGGCCCGCTCCAGTGCCTCGTGCGCCATCGCCTTGCGGGCGCGGGAGAGCCTGCCGAGGGCCCAGGCGGCGACGAGGAGCGTGGTCATCGTGAGCGCGCTGGCCGTGCGGTACGCGGGCTCCATGAGTGTCTCGGCCGCGGCCACGACGGGGATCATCGCCGCGACCAGGGCCGTCGCGGCGCGGGGGCATATGCGCACGGCGGTGAGGAACACGGCCAGGGCCAGGCCCAGGTGGGGGACACCGATCGACGTGCCCTGCGGTCCCACCGGCGGCGGGATGTAGTGGAGCGCCTGCAGGGCGCCGACGGCGACCGCGACCGTCACCAGGACCGGCAGCGGCCGTTTGCGGTGCAGGGCGAGCGGCAGACCGGACAGCAGGACCAGCAGCACGCGCCACAGGTCCGGATCACGCAGATCCGGGCCGCCCGGGGTCTTGGCGGGGATGGCCAATCCGCCTGCGACCATGACCAGGGCCAGCATCATGTCGACGACGGCACGCGGCACGCGCCGCCGTGCCATCGAGTCGAGATAGGTCATGAATGTGACGGTAGACGCGCACCGATCAGGCGCTGTCGGCTCCGGGAACGAGTGACGCACAGCCCTCTCAACCTTCCGGTTCTCCTCCCTGGGGACGAAGCGCACCGCTGTGCGCGTGGCCGGAGGCAGGGAGCCCTCCGCCCATCGACTGATTCCGTTTCCCCTCTCGTCCGGTCGGCGGAGGCCGGTGTTCACCGGCACGGCCGAGGAAGCGGCGCCCTGCCCGGCATGCAATGGAGCGGGGCCGGCCCGGTGGCCGCCACGCCCCATGAAACGAAGGGACAGGGAGACGACGTGAGCCTGCGGATTCAGCAGCCGCCCGGCGTTGTGAACGGCATCCATCAAGCGGTCCGACTGCGCGATGTGACGAAGCGCCACGGGAAGGGCGAACGGGCGGTCCTGGCGCTGGACCGGGTCAGCGCCGATATTCCCTCGGGCACCTTCACGGCGGTGATGGGCCCGTCCGGGTCGGGGAAGAGCACCTTGCTGCACTGCGCGGCGGGACTGGACCGTCCGACGTCGGGGTCGGTCAGGCTGGGCACCACGGAGTTGTCCGGGCTGAAGGAGGCCCCACTCACGCGACTGCGGCGGCGCCGGATGGGGTTCGTGTTCCAGGCGTTCAACCTCCTGCCGTCGCTCACGGTCGAGCAGAACATCACGCTGCCGCTCCGGCTGGAGCGCCGCAGGCCCGACCGCGAGTGGCTGCGGGAGATCGTCGCCCGGGTCGGACTGTCCGACCGGCTGGGGCATGTGCCCGGCGAGCTGTCCGGCGGCCAGCAGCAGCGCGTGGCGATCGCCCGCGCCCTGATCACCCGCCCCGAGGTCGTCTTCGCCGACGAGCCGACCGGCGCCCTCGACCCCGAGACGGCCCGCGACATCCTGACGTTGCTGCGGCAGGCCGTCACGGATCTGCACCAGACCGTGGTGATGGTGACCCACGACCCGGTCGCGGCCGCACACGCCGACAGTGCCGTCTTCCTGGCCGGCGGCCGTATCGTGACCGGCCTCGACTCGCCCACCGCGGACCGGGTCGCAGCCACTATGGCGGCCCTGCGAAGGGCGGCCGTCTGATGCTCCGGCTGGCACTGCTGACCCTGCGGGCCCGTGCGGGCGGCTTCGTCGGCACCTTCGTGGCCCTCCTGCTCGGCTCGGTCGTGGTCACCGCGTGCGGCATCCTCATGGAGTCGGGGCTGCGCAGCACCGTTCACCCCGAGCGGTACGCGGCCGCCGATGTCGTGGTCGCCGGACGCCAGCAGGTCGCCACCGTCGACCGGGACGAGGGACAGGACCGCGAGAAGCGAGGAGCGCCCGTCGACCAGACCCTGGTCGAGCGGGTGCCCGTACGGTCCGGCCTCGCCGAGCGCATCGCCTCCATCGACGGCGTCGCCCGCGTGACCGCGGACATCGGGGTGCCCGCCCAGGTCATCGGCAGGGACGGCCACCCGCTGCCCGGGGCGAACGGGGCGCCGGTCACGGGCCACAACTGGTCCGCCACACAGCTCGGTTCGTACCGGCTGACGGCCGGCCGCGCGCCGAGGGGTGACCGGCAAGTCGTCCTCGACGCGGGTCTGGCCGAACGGGCCGGGCTGGCGGTCGGTGACACCGTCGAGCTGATGACGGCCTCCGCCCCGCAGACATTCCGGGTCTCGGGAGTCGTCGCGCTGGAGGGCGTTCCGTCCCCGCGCCGGTCCACGCTGTTCTTCTCCGACGACCTGGCCGAACGGCTGACCCCACGCAGCGGCTTCGCCGACGCGCTGGGGGTGCGGGCCGAGCCCGGCACCGGGACGGGAGAACTCGCCCGGGCCATCGGCGACGCCCTGGGCGAGCCGGGCCTGGTCGTGGTGAGCGGTGAAGACCGGGGCCAGGCGGAGTTTCCTGATGTTCCGGCCACCGGATCCAGGCTCGTACTCCTGTCGTCGGCGCTCGCCGGGAATGCCGTGCTGGTCACCGTGTTCGTGTCGGCGAGCACCCTGTCCCTGGCCATGGCGCACCGCCGCCGTGAGTCGGCGCTGGTGCGGGCCGTGGGAGCCACTCCGCGTCAGGTCCGCCGGATGGTGGTGGCCGAGGCGCTGGCGACGGCGCTGCCGGCGGGGGTGCTCGGCTGGCCGCTCGGCGTGGCCGTAGTGCACTGGATGCGCGATCGGATGGCCGCGCACGGCTTCGTCCCCGTGGACTTCCAGCCGGTGATCGGTCCCCTGCCCGCACTGGCAGCGGTGATGATCGTGGCCCTGACGGCATACACGGCCGCGCTCGTCGCCGCCCGCCGGGGCACCCGGATCCGGCCTACGGAGGCGCTCGGGGAAGCCACCGTGGAGCCCGCGGGGCTGGGGCGGGGGCGTGCGATCACGGGGGCCGTGCTGGTCATTGGCGCGGCCGCGGTGTTCCTCACCGGTCTGTCCCAGGGCGGTGACTTCGCGACCCTGGCCGGGCTGGCCAACTCGCTGGTGCTCCTGGTGGTGATCGCGGGAGCGGTACTGGGTCCGCTGCTGTCGCGGGTGTCGATGCGGGTCCTGGGACCGCTGCTGCGGATGTCCCGGGTCACCGGGTATCTCGCCGCGGCGAACGGCACGACGCGGCCCCGCAGGCTGGCCGACGCCGTCGTCCCGCTGATCCTCGCGGTCTCCTTCGCCTGCACGGTGGTGTTCGCCGAGACCACCGCGCAGCGGACGGCGCAGGACCAGCTGAGAGAGGGGCTGGTCGCCGATCATGTGCTGACGTCGGCGGCCGGTGTCGCACCGGAGGTCGTCGAGAAGGTACGGCGTCTCGACCAGGTCGAGGCCGCCACGGGTGTGGTGCGGTCGACGGTCGTCGTGGCCGTCGGCGGCGACCGGCTCGTATCGCTGAGCGCCCAGGGCGTCGACCCCGCGTCGCTGCGCGCCACGATCGACCTCGGAACCCGCGCCGGCAGTACGGAGCGCCTGGGCCGGAACGGGGTCGCGCTCAGCACCGTCGCCGCCTCCTGGCTCGGTCTCGGTGTCGGCGACACGGCCCGGCTTCGGCTCGGCGACGGCACCCCGTTCACCCCCCGCGTGGTGGCCGTGTACGAGCGCGGATCGGGCTTCGCGGACCTCACCTTCGAGCACGATCTGCTGCTGGCCCATACGACGGCGCGCCTGGACCAGTCCGTGCTGGTCCGTGCGGCTCCCGGGGCGCGGGATCTCGCTCCCGCACTGGCCGAGGCGGCACGGCGCTATCCCGGCACCGTGGTCCAGGACCAGCTCGCCGACGATGCCCGGCCGGGGCAGCAGAAGGCGAACGCCTGGGTCAACTACCTGGGCGTGGGTCTCGTCGTCGCGTACACGGGCGTGACGGTGGTGAACGCTCAGGCGATGAACACTGCCGCGCGCCGCCGGGAGTTCGCGCTGCTCCGGCTGGGCGGCACCACGCCCGCACAGATCATGCGGATGGTGCGGTGGGAGAGCCTGGCCGTGGTGCTCTCCGGTGTCGGCATCGGGACGCTGGCCTCGGTGCCGGCACTGGTGCTGGTCGCCCTCGCCCTCACCGGCAGCCCCTGGCCCACGGTGCCGCCGACGGCGTACCTCGGCATCGCCGGGGGTACAGCGGCCCTCACTGGGGTGGCGGCGCTGGTGCCGGCCCGGCTGCTCCTGCGGACGCGCCCCGTCGACGCGATCGGCTCGGGGGAGTAGGCGGCGCGGCCCGGCCGCGTCATGGTGGGAGGCGTGCCTCTGGGGGTGCGCCTCCCGCCACCGGCTCCCGGGTCCCCGGGCCGGGAGCGGGGCTCGTCCGGTCACGGCGTCCGTCCCCTCACACACGGCGCGTGGTGCGGAAGCGGTCGCGGTAGCAGCCTGGCGTGACCCCCAGGACGCGCTGGAACGTGCGCCGCAATGTCTCGACCGAACGGAACCCGCTCCTGCGGGCCACGGAGTCCAGCGGATCGCTGCCGCTCTCCAGCAGCGCCTGTGCCGCCTCCAGCCGGATACGCTCCACGAACTGTGCCGCGGACATGCCCGTCTCCGCCCGGAACAGGCGGGTCAGATGGCGTTCGCTCACCCCGGCCCTGGCCGCCATGGCGGCAAGAGTGTGGTCACCGCGCGGGTCGGCCGTCACGTCGTCGAGGACCTTCCGGAGCACCGAGTCCGTGCCGTACTTCGCACCCTGCCGCACCGAGAACTGGGACTGCCCGCCCGGGCGGGCCATGAAGACCACGAGGTACTTGGCGGCGGCCCGCGCCACGTCGGCGCCGAGGTCGGCCTCCACCAGGGAGAGCGCGAGATCGATCCCGGCGGTGATGCCCGCCGAGGTGATGAAGCGCCCGTCGCGGACGAAGATGGCGTCGCTGTCGACCTCGATGCAGGGGTAGCGGGCGGCCAGATCGGCGGCGAGCCGCCAGTGGGTGGCCGCGCGCCGCCCGTCGAGCAGGCCCGTGGCGGCCAGCGGGAAAGCGCCCGCGCAGATCCCGGCCACGGTGTCCGCAGCGGCCGCGAGTCGAGTGATGCACTCGATCAGCGGGGCATCGGCAACGGCCGCCCACCAATCCGGCCGGCCGGGAATCATGAGCGTGTCCACCGGGAAGTCGACGTCCGCCAGCGAGAGGTCGGGCACCAGCTGCAGGCCGGCGGTGGTGGTCACGGGCTTGCCGTCGACGGAGGCCGTGGTGATCCGGTAGTTGCCGCCGTACTCGTTGGCGGCAGCGTAGACCTCCAGCGGGCCGGTCACGTCGAGGATCTGCACACCGTCGAACACCACCATGAGGATCTGGTGCGACGGGGCGAGTGACCCGTTCATAGAGAAAGCCTTCTCCTTCGCAAGCCCCACGGCAAGGCGGGTGGGCGCACGGGAATCCTGCGCAGTGGCGGCAGGCACGGAAGCGGCGGAGGAGCGCCAGGAGCCCCGGGGAAAGGCTGTATCCGGGTCGCCCTGAACGACCGGTGGTGGCGTCCTCCACCAGGAAGCAACACTGTCATTCGCCACGGTGAGGAACATCCGCCGATCGGGACATGAAAGCCACGGATGAGGCCAAGGCGCTGCCGCTCACCGGGCGTGATCTCGTTCCCCGGCCTTGGGGCCCCGAGGCGCAGGACGGCCTCGACCCGACGCCCGTCACCGTGCTGCCGGACCTCCATGCGGTCGCTCAGCACCCGCACGATGTCCATGCCGCGGCCGAACTCGTCGGCGCCTCGGGCTGTGCCCAGCCCACGGGACGCGGGCCGTCGCCCGAAGTCGGCGACGGAAATGCGCAGGGAGCGCTGGACCAGGGCCAGGCCGATCGACATCTGTGAGCGCCCGTGCTCGGCGGCGTTCGCCGTCAGTTCGCCGAGGACGGCAATCGCCGAGTCGCGCTCGTCCGGGCTCAGGCCCCATCGGTCCAGCAGGCCACTGCCGAACCGCCGCGCCAGCGCGACGTAGACGGGCTCGGCGGGAAGGGTGAGGGAGGCCACGAGCGGGGTGGAGGCCTGGAAGGTGTTGCCGTACATGGTGGGAATCTCTCGCTCGGGAAACGGGAGTGCCGGCGGCTGTCCACCGCGGTCTCTCTCTTCAACCGCCCTCGCACCGCGGTGAGGGCCACCGTTCGGGACACGTGCGGCACATTTCCGGCCACCTGACGTGCGCCGGGCCCAGCGTCTGCTGTCTGTCGAGTGGGATCAGGGGACCGTTGGTGTCGAGGGTTACGAGGGCGAGCATGCCTGGCCTGGCCCAGGACAGGGCTGGGGTCAGGGCGGCGAAGCGGAAGGTGACGTGGGTGGCGTCCCCCGTTGCGTGCTCGTCGCGGAATGCCATGCGCTCCCGGTTCACGTGAGGTCCCGAGTCCCCCAGCCGGGCGGCACCATGGGCAGGCCGATGAGCGCGTCGATGCCGAGGTGTTCGAGGAGCAGGGCCTTGAGGCCGCGGCCGTCGATGAGTTCCATGCGGCCGGTGCGGTAGGCGAAGTCGTGGCTGATCTTACCGAACCAGCCGGTGGTGACGAGGATGCCCTTGGCTGCGGCCTTGTCGTGCATGACGCCGGCCAGCGCGCGCACGGCTTCCGCCGGAACGGCGTTCTTGGTGCGTTTCGCCTGGATGATGCACAAGCCTCCGGTGATCGGGTCCTCGTTGGTGGCGACGGCGTCGACGCCGTCGTCGCGGGAGGCTTGCGTCACCCATACTTTGAGGCCGATTCCTCGAACAGCCGCCTGATCAGGTGCTCGAACTCGATGGGGTTGAGTGCCACGAGGTCGGGTCGGCTGTCCAGGCCCGCGAGGACGTCGACCTCCGGGGGGAGCTGTTCGGCCTTGCGGGCACGGTCGCCTCTTCCCTCTGAGCAGCGTTGCGCGCCTGCTCCCAGGCCCGGGAGTGCTCTCTCGCAGCCTGCGCCTCAGCGCGCTCCTGCCGCTGCCGCTCCTGCTCCGCCGCCCGCGCTCGCCGTAACTCCTGCTGCTGCCGCTTGCTCGGCAGCCTTCGCCTTCTGGCGCTGCTGGTAGATGGACAGCAGCTGACTCGTCAGGGACTTCTTGCGCGCCACATCCCCTCCCACATGGCCGATCCCGTCGTACAACGCTGCCCAGTCGCCTGGGGCTGCAACCTCGGAACGGCGGTTGCCCAGCGGCGTCGACCGGCTCACCCGCCGACGGGCTCGCCGGCTTCCGGCCTGCACGCGGTCTTCACTTCGGCGCTCTGGCGCAGGTGGGTGCTGGCCGGGTGAGCCTTGTGGATCCGCTCGGACGACTACGGTGGGTGAACTGGTCGGGGCTAGAGGATCTTGTGTCTGTGGGGGTGTCCGCCATGCGTCTGGACGGCGTCTCAGCACGGAACAGCGCCGGTGCTGGTTCGGTACTGACTGAAAGCGCACGTCATCACCCGTCTCGACTTCTCCCGTGTTGACTTGGTGCTGACTACGCTGCGTTGAACTCCGTCATCTGGGGCTGATCGACAGCGGCCGTCGCCTGGTCCGGCATGGGGCTGAGACCTGGGTCTCGAGGATCGGGTCTGCGATGAATGGAATGGTGGCCTGTGCATGGTCCGGCACTTGGTCTTGGTGGTGTGGCAAGCGTCCCAGCCCGCGATCGCGGTTGTTGGTAGACCGCACGGGGCCGACGCGAACGGCGACATCCACGTGCTCCTCCGAGGGCCAGGGGGCCGGGGCGGCCTCGCCGAACAAGGGCGGCGGTGCCCCTCCGGCACGCCCGCGAGCGATCACCGTCAGGACATCGTGATCCAGAACGGCACCCAGCACGCCTGGAGTCAACGATGGTCCGGCCGTTCACGTGGATGCCGTAGGTCCGGGGCCGGAAGGGTTCGGTCCGGATGCCGAGTTCGGCCGCCAGTTCCTCGGCGGGGGTGTCACGGTAGACGAACATGGCACCGGTGTTCACGGTGAGGCCGCCTGCCTCGACGCTGCGGGTGCGTCCACCGACCTCGTCCGCGGCGTCGAAGACGCCGACGCGGAGGCCGGATCCTCGGAGCCGGTAGGCGGTGGCGAGGCCGGCGGCTCCGGCACCGACGCTGAGTACGTCATACATGGTGCGGCCTCCTCTTACTGAGCTTCAGCGGCGGCATGGAGCCGGCCGGCAAGCTCGGGATCGATGGCGATCCCGGTGCCTGGGGCGGGCTGTTCGAGTGCGGGTAGGTGCACCCCGTGGTCCGTGCGCAGCCTGCCGAGATGTGCGGCGATGCGGTCGAGTGAGCCGGGGAATGCCCTGGGGTTGAGGCACAGCAGGAAGACTCCGATGCCAGGTGGTGCAGAGCCCCGGTCGAAGGGCGGTGCATCCAGCGAGAAGGATCCACCGGCAAGCGTCGCGAGGAGCTCCACGAGCAGGGCGATGTTCCCGCCGCGGTACCCGCCGAACGGGAGCAGCGCACCTGCGAGGGCGGCCGAGGCGTCGGTGGTCGCTGCTCCGTCGGGCCCCACGGCCCAGTCGGCGGGGATCGACGCGCCGGTGGTGGCAGCCTGCCGCAGGTTGACGTAGGCGGTCTGCGACGAGGCCTGGTCGATGACCATCGGGGGTTCGCCGGGTCGCGGGAAGGCGTAGGCTGTCGGATTCGTTCCGAGCACTGCCGTGCTGGAACCGCCGAGCGACATGAGGGCCGGGCTGTTCGCGCAGGCCACAGTGATCAGTCTCTGCTCGGCGGCCCGGCGGGCGTAGTAGCCGAGTTCGCCGCAGGTGTAGGACCGCCGGATCCACAGGGCGGCGATGCCGGCTTCCTCGGTGGTGGCGAACAGTGCCGGTGCGGCGTCCTCGAAGGCGACTTGGGCGAGCCCGTCGCGCGCGTCGGCGACCACGCAGGACGGTGCCGCACGGGAGACCTCCGGGGCCGCTCCCGGCTTGATCCGGCCGTCGCGGTAGGCGTCGAGGTAGTCGAAGAGATGCGCGATGCCGACGGCGCGGTTTCCGGCTCGCTCGGCGTCGACGATGGCCCGGGCCAGGATCTGGGCGGCCCGGAGGTCCTCCCCTGCCCTCTGCAGTGCCCGTGTGCACAGTCTGCTGAGCTCGTCCTGAGGGATGGTGGTGGGCATGGGGCCTCCGTGAGTCGTTCTCCACGACGACTTTCAGATCGTTCGGCACAGGCGGGCCGCGTCCAGCATCGCTGCATGGACATTTCTGCCAGCCACTGCGTCACCGATGCGGAACAGCCGGAACGTGCCGTCTGCGTTGCGCTCCACCGACTGGGGCTTACGGGCCAGTAGTTCGGTCAGGTCGACGGCGCCGAGGTTGGTCGATGAAGCGAGCAGCTCGTCGTAGAGCTCCTGGACCGGGTCGGTGCCCATCTCGGCCACGACGGCATCGAAGGTACGGCGCTCACGGAACGCGAAGCCGTCCAGGCCGAGTTCCACCTCCAGGCCCTCCGGCGTCTTGGCGACGCCATGCAGTCGTCGCAGGACCGTGAACGCGACGCCGCTCTCCGCCAGGGAGTTGAAGTAGCCGGACGCCGTGAGCGAGCCGACGTCGGGTGAGAGCGTTCGTTCGGGCGTGACGATCTCTACGGTGGCGCCTTCTCGGACGAGGGCCTCGGCAGCGTCGAGCGCCTGGTTGCCGCCGTGGTCGTCGTAGACCATCACACGGCCCCGCGGCCGTCGCGCACCGGCGAGTACGTCCCAGGTGTCGTGGACCTGACCGGCCCCGGGGATGCGGGGTGGCGCGGGAGTGCCGCCGGTCGCGACGATCACGACGTCCCATGACTGGTCGAGGATCATCTGGGCGTCGACGTAGGTGTTCAAGGAGATCGGTACGCCCAGGCGGGCGAGCTCGTCGGTTCTCCAGTCGATGATTCCGCGCAGGTCGCGGCGGCGAGGAGCCAGCGAGGCCAGCAGCAGTTGTCCGCCCACCTTGTCGGCGGCTTCGAAGAGGTGCACGTCGTGACCGCGCTCGGCGAGGACACGGGCGGCTTCCAGGCCGGCGGGTCCGGCGCCGACCACCGCCACACGCCTTGTCGTGTCGGCAGGGGCGATGCGCTGGGGTACCTCCAGCTCGCGGCCGGTGGACGGGTTGTGCATGCAGAACGCGGCGCCGGAGGCGTAGATGCCGTCGATGCACAGGTTGGCGCCGACGCACGGGCGGATCCGGTCCGTGCGACCGTCACGGACCTTGTTCGGCAGCTCGGGGTCGGCCATCAACGCCCTGGTCATGCCCACCAGGTCGAGCAGGCCCTCCGTAATGGCGTACCGCGCAGTGGCGACGTCGCTGATGCGGGCGGCGTGCATGACGGGGACGGAGAGTTTCTGTTTGATCCGCCCGGCGAACTCCAGGTGAGGGGAGGCCGGTGTGGACATCGGCGGGATGGTGCGGGCCAGATCGGCGTCGGTGCCGATCGAGCCCTTGATGAGGCTGATGAAGTCGATGCCGGCTTCGGTGATGTCCTGGGCGATGCGCAGGGCCTCGGGTGTCTCCAGGCCGCCGTCGCGTTCCTCGTCGAAGGTCATGCGTGCGCCGATGACGAAGTCGGGGCCGACTGCTTCGCGGACGGCGCGGATGACCTGGAGCGGGTAGCGCATCCGGTTTTCGTAGGAGCCGCCGTACTCGTCGTCGCGGTGGTTCCAGTAGGGCGTCCAGAACGAGTCCAGGAAGTGGCCCCAGGTCATGAGTTCTATGCCGTCGAGCCCGGCGGACCGGCAGCGCTGGGCGACGTCGACGAAGTCCTTCAGGACTCGGTCGATGTCCCATCGCTCGGCCGCCTTGGCGAACGCGCGGTGTGCGGGCTCGCGGACGTTGCTCGCCGAGATGGCCGGGAGCCAGTTGTCGGTGTAGTTGCTGGTGCGGTGGCCGAGGAGGGCATGCTCGATCTGCTCCCGGGCGGCGCGACCGCCGTCCCCGCCGTCACGGCGAAGGACGTCCTCGATCTCTACGCCCTGCGCGCCAGCCTTGGCGCGCTGCTCATCCGCCGCGTCGCCATGCTCGGTTCCGAGCGCCTGGGCTCGGCCTCAGCGGCTTTGGCGGAGGTCCGCGCCGCCGCCCGGGACCACGACCCCGTCCGCATCCGTGAGGTCGACCTGCGGTTCCAGGACGCCCTGGCCCGCACCGCGGACCTCCCACAGGCCGCCCGGACCTTCGAACGTCTCACCGCCCGCCTGCGCATGTTCGTCGCGGTGCTGGACATGGACTACAGCCAGGCGTTCGACACCATCCTCAACGAGGACACGGTCGTCTTCGACGCGCTGCGCGACGCCGACGGCAACGAGGCGGCCCGCCTGTGGCGGGTCAAGATCGAGCGCTGTGTCCGGTACATGATCGCCTGGCTCCCCGAGGACGACATCGCCCCGCACGTGTGGATGACCCTGGCGGGCAGGCCCCGCCAGGGCCGGGAGGATGCGCGGGGTGCCGCGCACTGAGGCCTCTCGGCGCGGTGTCAGATGGCCTCGCGGATGGCCCGCTCGAAGTCCTCGACGTGACTGCGGGCCAGTCGCGCCGCCTTCTCGGGCTCCCCGGCGACGATCGCGTCGATCAACGGTCCGTGCTCCTCGACGTGGCCGGCCATGTCGGACAGACGGTCGATGAACAGGCACCAGATGCGGGTGGCCAGGTTGTCGTGGCGGACGAGGGTGTCCTCCAGGTACGGGTTGTGCGCGGCGGCGTAGATGGCGCGGTGGACCTGGAGGTCCAGGTGCATGAGCTCGGACGCGTCCTGCCGGCCGGAATCCGCGCTCGACAGCTCCTGCCGTAGGGCCGACAGGTTCGCCCGGTCCGTGGCCGTGGCGCGCCGCGCGGCCTGCGCGGCGGCCAGCGGCTCCAACTCCTGGCGCACCTCGGAGATATGGGCGAGGTCGGTGATGTTGACCTCGGTGGCGAAGGTGCCGCGCCGGGGATAGGTCGTGATCAGGCGCTCGTACTGGAGCCGCTTGAGGGCCTCGCGCACCGGTGTCCGTCCCACGCCGAGGGACTGCGCCAACTGCTCCTCGTTGATCGGCGCGCCCGGGCGGATCTCGAGCATGACCAGCCGGTCGCGGATGGCGCGGTAGGCGCGTTCGGCGAGGGTCAGTTCCTCGCTGACGGGCTCGGTCGCCACCTGCTGCATGGATGCCCCCTTGACCTCTCCGGCGAGCTCCCATACCGTACCGCAGAGTCTGATATATCAGTTGCTCATTAGTTGGCTCCCAGGATGGTGCACCGAGTGGCCGTTCCTGACCATGGTGAACCTGCGCGTCGACCCCGCGTCCGAAGCGGCCGAACACATCGAGAAGACCCTGGGCGCACCGCTTCCGCGTCAGTGCGGGCACACCACTGCATCCGGATCGCACACGGTCCTCTGGCTGGGCCCGGACGAGTGGCTCGTGCTGTCCCGAACCGAAGCGACCGCTGTGACCGCCGAGTTGCGGGAGGCCCTCGGCGGCGACCCGGGCTCGGTCGTGGACGTCTCCGCGAACCGCACCACCGTGGAGCTGAGCGGCCCGGCCGCCCGGCAGGTGCTGGAGAAGGGCTGCCCGCTGGACCTGCATCCCCGGGCCTTCGGCCCCGGCAAGGCGGTGTCGACCACGGTGGGCCCCGTCGCCGTACTGCTCTGGCAGGTCGACGACACTCCGACGTACCGCCTGTTCCCGCGCTCCTCGTTCGCCGACTACCTGGCCCGCTGGCTCATCGACGCGATGAGCGAGTACCGCGGCCCCGAGGTGCCCTGATGGCGCTCAGCGCATTCGACCTGTACTCGGTCGGCATCGGCCTCTCCTCTTCCCACACGGTGGGGCCGATGCGCGCGGCCCGGCGGTTCGTCCAGCGCCTGGACGCTGAGGGCCTGCTGCCCTCCGTCGGCCGAGTGCGGGCCGAACTGTTCGGGTCGCTCGGTGCGACCGGCCACGGCCATGGCTCGGACCAGGCAGTCGTCCTCGGTCTGGAGGACGAGGACCCCGCCACCGTGGACACCGACCGGGCCGACGGCCGGGTGGGGAGGTGCGCCAGAGCAAGACCTTGCTCCTGGCCGGCAAGCACCGGATCGGCTTCGACAGCGACGCCGACCTGGCTCTATCTGGTGCGGTTGTGGTGCAGCCTCTACGGCCCAGCACGCCACGGCGCCGCTCCCCATGGGCATCCGCTGCTGGTTACGCCATCGGCATCCCCGGTTCCGGAGGAGACAGCACTGAGCGGAGGTGTCTGCGAGAGCTGACTCCGAGCTTGGCGAATACGTTGCCGAGGTGCCACTCCACCGTGCGAGGGCTGATGAACAGCTGGGCGGCGATCTCGGAGTTGGTGTGCCCGTCTCTGGCCAGCCTGGCGATCTGGGCCTCCTGACTGGTGAGTTCCGCGTCGACGCCGTCCGTCCGCTTGCGTACGGTTTCTCCGGTCGCCAGAAGTTCCTTGCGGGCGCGTTCGGCGAAGCCGTCGGCTCCGATGCGGCTGAACACGTCGTAGGCGGAGCGCAGTTGAGTACGGCTTTCCTGACGCTGGTTCTGGCGGCGCAGCCACTCTCCGTACAGGAGACGGGCGCGGGCGAGGTGGACGGTGAGGCGGCAGCGTCCGAGGTGCTCGATCGCCTCCTGGTAGAGCGCGTCGGCGACCTGGCCGTCGCTCAGCTGCGCGTGCGAGCAGGCCTCCGTGCCCAGGGCCCACTCGGTTCCGCTGGCGCGTGTGCGTTCGGTGAGTTTGGCCAGCGCGGATGCGGCGACCTCCGGCTGCGCGCTGCGGGCGGCCGCCTCGATCAGTTCGACCAGTGCCCAGCCGAAGAATCCCAGATCCTCGTACTGGCATGCGCGCGTCGCGGCCGCCAGCGCGGCGTCGTAACGGCCGAGGCCGTTGTACAAAACAGCGCTCGCGTACTCGGCGAGGCTGAGAGCGCGTCCCTCGCCCCGGGAGACCACTTCCTTGGTGGTGGTCTCGATGAGGTCAAGCGCCTGGGACTGCTGTCCTCGCCAGGCGGCGAGGACCAGTGACGTGTACATCATCGGTACGCCGCCTGCCGCCTCCGAGATCGCTGTCGCCTCGTCGATCAGAGTCGCCGCGGTGTCGAAGTCGCCGGCATGCACGTGGAAGCAGGCCTGGTAGGTCAGCGCCATCGGGAGGACGGCGAGTGCTCCTGCTTCGCGGGCGATGGCGACGGCGCCGGTCGCCAGCTCGTGCCACGCGTCGTCGTCCCACAGCTCCGGTGCGAGAGGCTCGGGTGTCACGCGGAACGCCAGCCACAGCCAGCGCCTGTCCGCATCCGTCGCGCCGGATCTCTGCTCCTCCCGGACGACGTGCAGAGCACGCCTGGGAGCGGCGACGCCGGCGGCATGGCCATCGATGATCAGGCCAGCCATGCTGTCCAGGAGGACGTCGACCGTCCGCGGCGGCGTCGACGGCGGCGGTCCGGCGCGGGCCGCCTCGGCCACCTCCCGCTGCCCGGGTCCCTTGCTCAGGCGGCCGGCGAAGACCGCCGCGCCGACCGCTTCCAGCAGGGTGTCGCGGGCGAGGGCGGCGTCGAGGGGCGCCAGCCGGTGCGCGGCGTCGAGCAGAAGCCGGGGGGCGTCGCCGCCGCGTATCTGGGAGAAGACCAGCCTGGCCCGCAGCCGCTCGAGTCGGGCGCGCTGCAGGTCGTCGAGTGGGCCGGCCTCCGCGGCCGCCAGCAGGTTGTCGGCCTGGTCGGCGCCACCGGCGTCGATATGGGTCTGGGCGGCGGCCAGTGCACGAGTGACGCGGCGGGCGGGATCGGGTGTCAACTCTGCCGCCCGCCGTATGAAGGAGGCTGCCGCAGCGGCTCCGCCCCTCCCTTGGGCTCGCGCGGCCGAGCGCTCCAGGTCGGCGGCGACGCCCTCGTCCGGCCGGGTGGCGGCGTGAGCGCGATGCCACGCCCTGCGATCAGGATCAAGGCGCGGATCGGTGGCTTCTGCCAGTGCCCGGTGCGCCGCCCGGCGATCCGGCGCGGGCGTCCTCCGGTAGATGGCCGAGCGCACCAGGGGGTGGTGGAACCGCACCCTGGCGCCGAGCTCGACCAGTCCTGCGGATTCGGCCGGGGCTGCGGCGTCCACCGGTATCTCCTGCAGAGCGGCCGCCCGCCACAGCAGGTCCACGTCTCCGGTCGGCTCGGCCGCAGCGGTCAGCAGAAGGCGCCGACTGTCCTGCGGCAGTGACCGGAACCGCTGATGGAGGGCGGTCTCGATGCAGCTCGCCACGGGGCGCGTGCCGGGAAGCCAGAAACCGCCCGCGAGCTCGGCAGGGGCGAGCGCGCGTGGCAAGGTGAGCAGCGCCATCGGGTTGCCGTGCGCTTCGGCCACGATCCGGTCCCGTACCAGCGGGTCGAGCGGCGCGCGGACGGCCGAGGCCAGCAACGCACGTGCGTCGGGCTCGCTGAGGCCCTCGACGACCAGCTCCGGCAGACCCGCGAGCCCGCGATCGTCGTCGGAGTCCCGCACGGCGAAGATCAAAGCCACCGGTTCGGCCAGCAGCCGCCTGGCGACGAACGCCAGCGCCTGCAAGGAACCGTTGTCGAGCCACTGCGCATCGTCGACGAGGCAGGCCAGCGGCCGGTCACCGGCGGCGCCAGCCAGCAGACCGATCACCGCCAGGCCCACCAGGAACCGGTTCGGCGCCTCGCCCTCCCGTAGTCCGAACGCGACGGAGAGTGCGTCGCGCTGCGGTGCGGGCAGCTGATCGAGCCGACCCAGCATGGGCGAGCAGAGCTGATGGAGGCCCGCGAACGGAAGCTCCATCTCCGACTCGATGCCTGCGACGACGGCGGTGCGAAACCCGACGGCGCTGCGCTCCGCATGGTCCAGCAACGCGGTCTTGCCGATGCCTGCCTCACCGCGCAGGACCAGGACCGCGCTGTTGCCTGCGCGCGCTGTGGCCAGCACCTGCTCCAGGGCGGCCAGTTCCCTGTCCCGGCCCCGCAGTGCGACCTGCGAATCGATGGCTGGCATGCCCATGAATCGATCTTCCTGCCACCGTTTGGTGAACTAATGCGATCTTATTCCTTTCTGGGTTTTATGGGGGCTATGCGGGCTCTGACCCGCCCCCGGGGCCGAGCCACGTGACCAACCCCCGGGGTTTCCCCTGGGGCGACGCCCGTCCAGCCAGTCCATGGTGGACGAGTCAGCGGCACGGAGTCGCTGGCGACAGCAAGGAGAACCCCCACATGTCTGACACTTCCGCATCGACAGCGATCCGGCCGTTCACCTTCGAGTTCCCCGAGGCGGAGCTCGAGGATCTGCGTCGGCGCATCGAGGCCACACGCTGGCCCGAGAAGGAGACCGTCACGGATCAGTCGCAGGGCACACAGCTCGCAACGATCCAGGAGCTCGCGCGCTACTGGGCGACGGAGTACGACTGGCGCAAGATCGAGGCGAAGCTGAAGGCCCTGCCGCATTTCATCACCGAGATCGACGGGCTGGACATCCACTTCATCCATGTCCGCTCGAAGCACGAGAACGCTCTGCCGCTGATCGTGACGCACGGCTGGCCCGGCTCGGTCATCGAGCAGCTGAAGATCATCGAGCCGCTCACCGACCCCACGGCCCATGGCGGGGACGCGTCGGACGCCTTCCACCTGGTGATCCCGTCGATGCCCGGCTACGGCTTCTCGGGCAAGCCCACCACGACCGGCTGGGGCCCCGAGCGCATCGCCCGTGCCTGGGGCGAGCTGATGAAGCGCCTGGGCTACACCAAGTACGTGGCGCAGGGCGGTGACTGGGGTGCGGTCATCACGGACACCATGGCTCTTCAGCAGCCCGAGGGGCTGGTCGGTATTCACATCAACATGCCCAAGGTGGTTCCGCCCGCCATCGAACAGGCGATCGTGGCCGGTAACCCGCTGCCGTCCGACGTCACCCTCGCCAACGACGAGGAGAAGGCGGCGGTCGAGCAGCTGGACTTCGTCTACCGGCATGTCTACTACGCCTACATGATGGGGTCGCGTCCGCAGTCGCTGACGGCGTTCGCGGATTCTCCCGTCGGCCTGGCGGCCTTCATGCTCGACCACGACAGGGACAGCCTGGCCCTGATCTCCCGGACGTTCGCTGGAGAGAAGGAGGGCCTGACACGTGACGACGTCCTCGACAACATCACGCTCTTCTGGCTGACGAACACGGCGGTCTCCGCGGCGCGTCTGTACGCGGAGAACAAGCGCCCGTTCTTCGGCGCCCTGGGCGTCACCCTCCCGGTCGCCGTCAGCGTCTTCCCCGACGAGCTCTACCAGGCCCCCAAGAGCTGGGCGGAGCAGGCGTACCCGAACCTCATCCACTACAACCGGCTCCCCAAGGGCGGCCACTTCGCGGCGTGGGAGCAACCGGAGCTCTTCGTTGAGGAAGTCCGTACGGGCCTGCGGTCGCTTCGCTAGACGACCATGACCAACCGCCTGCACAGGGGCTAGCTCAGCGGGGCGGCCGAGTGCACTCGACCCCGAGGCACTCGGCCGCCTTGAGCTACGCAACCACATCGTTTGGTTACCCGTACGTGACCAGGGCTCGGCCGCTCCCGGCACGAATCCCCTGCTCGGCCACGGGAGCCAAGCCCGGGGCTTCCCCCGGGGGCGATGCACGCCTGCCTGGGCCACCTAGGTGGGTGAGTCAGCGGCACGGAGTCGCTGGCGACAGCAAGGAGAACCCCCACATGTCTGACACTTCCGCATCGACAGCGATCCGGCCGTTCACCTTCGAGTTCCCCGAGGCGGAGCTCGAGGATCTGCGTCGGCGCATCGAGGCCACACGCTGGCCCGAGAAGGAGACCGTCACGGATCAGTCGCAGGGCACACAGCTCGCAACGATCCAGGAGCTCGCGCGCTACTGGGCGACGGAGTACGACTGGCGCAAGATCGAGGCGAAGCTGAAGGCCCTGCCGCATTTCATCACCGAGATCGACGGGCTGGACATCCACTTCATCCATGTCCGCTCGAAGCACCAGAACGCTCTGCCGCTGATCGTGACGCACGGCTGGCCCGGCTCGGTCATCGCGCAGCTGAAGATCATCGAGCCGCTCACCGACCCCACGGCCCATGGCGGGGACGCGTCGGACGCCTTCCACCTGGTGATCCCGTCGATGCCCGGCTACGGCTTCTCGGGCAAGCCCACCACGACCGGCTGGGGCCCCGAGCGCATCGCCCGTGCCTGGGGCGAGCTGATGAAGCGCCTCGGCTACACCAAGTACGTGGCGCAGGGCGGCGACTGGGGTGCGATCGTCACGGATCTCATGGGTGTGCACGCGCCCGTGGGACTGGTCGGCATCCACACCAACATGCCCGCTGCGGTTCCGCCCGCCATCGAGGCGGCGATCGCGGCCGGCAACCCACTGCCCTCCGACGTGACCATCGACAACGACGACGAGAAGGCGGCCGTCGACCAGCTGGCCTTTCTGTACCGGCACGTCGCCTACGCCCTCCTGTTGGGTTCGCGTCCGCAGTCGCTTACGGCGTTCGCGGATTCTCCCGTCGGTCTGGCGGCCTTCATGCTCGACCCCGGCCCGGAGCTGATCTCGCGCTCCTTCGGCGAACAGACCGAGAGCCTGACGCGTGACGACGTCCTCGACAACATCACGCTCTTCTGGTTGACGAACACGGCGGTCTCCGCGGCGCGTCTGTACGCGGAGAACAAGCGCCCGTTCTTCGGCGCCAAGGGCGTCACCCTCCCGGTCGCCGTCAGCGTCTTCCCCGACGAGCTCTACCAGGCCCCCAAGAGCTGGGCGGAGCAGGCGTACCCGAACCTCATCCACTACAACCGGCTCCCCAAGGGCGGCCACTTCCCTGCGTGGGAGCAGCCAGAGCTCTTCGTCGAAGAGCTCCGCTGGGGCCTCCGCTCGCTTCGCTAGTGTGATGCGCCAGAAATTGTGAGGGTTAATTGATACCTTCTTTTCATGGCGCATCGAGGCCCGGCGGCTGTGGAGATCGTCCTCTCCGAGG